>CALBMW010000590.1 GCA_937896275.1 uncultured Myxococcales bacterium | reverse complement strand
GCAACAAGCTGGGGCGATCAGTACAGCCGATAGCCCAGGGCGACCTGCGCGCCGATCGGCCAACCCAAGCCGGCGTCCTCGCTGCGGTAGAGGTAGTTGGCGCCTTGGACCCGCACGCCGAGGAAGATCTGGTTCACGAGTCGCACGGTGCCGCCCAGCACGAGCGTGGGGCCCACCAGGATCGCGCGCGGCACCGAATCGAGGTCTCGATCGAGGTCGCACAGGGCGGCGGGCACCCGATCGTCGGGGCCGTGGAACTTGCAGTCGGCGTCCGTGGTGGTCAGCACCTCGCTCGGCGTCGCGACCTCGACGCCCACGTGCGCGCTGGCGCGCAGGCGGTCGTTCCCCCAGCTGAAACCGGGACCGGCCCAGACGCGCACCGTCGCCACGTCTGCGCGCAGGTCCTCCTCGCGATCGCGTCCGCTGTTGGTCAGGCTGGCGTTGAGATCGATGGCGAGGTGGGGGGCGGCGACCCAGCTCAGGTTCAGGGCAACGCCCAGGTTCGAGAACACCTCGACCGGCGACTGCACCCAGGCGAAGCCCGCGAAGCCGGCGTCCAGGTAGAGCTGGGGTCGGTGGCCGGGGACCTCGGGCGGGGCACCGAAGGGCAGGCAGGCGAACACCCGGCTGGCCAGGCGCTCGCCCGCGTCGGCAGGATCGCCGCCCAGCGCCTGCACCTCCAGGCTCACCCCTTGCGGCCCGTGGATGGCGAGCTCCAGTCGATCCCCGAGCCGTCGCGCGAAGATGACCCAGGTGCGCCGTCCTCGGGTGCCGTATGCGCCGCCCGTGAGCGCGAAGGTCGGTGGCGCGGGCGGACCGGCGCCGAGCAGGGCGAGCCGGGCGCGCTCCAGCGCCGCGACCGACTCCGGCCGGTCGAAGCCCGACCGCAGGCGGACGGTGGGATCCACCATGAGGGCGCGCCGAAGCGTCTGCTCAGCGGCGAAGCGGTCCCCGGACTCCAACTGCGCCAGGCCCTGGAACAGCAGGGTTCTTCCCACGGTCTGCGGTGCGATCAGGTCGTAGCCAAGGTCGAGGTAGGCCTTGGCCGCCGCGTCGAACCGCCGCGCCGCGGACTCCAGGCGCACCGCGCGGTACTCCTCTTCTCCGAGCGCGCGCAGCTCGTCCGCCAAGCCCAGCGAGCGCTCGTAGCCCACGGCCCGCGTGATTCGCCGCTGTGCGGCCGCGGGCGGCACCACGTCCAGGTTGTCGTGGCGCTGCAGCGCCCTCACGAAGGCGGCGAAGGCCGGCGGCGGCGCGGTCGCGCCGGTGGCGCGGGGCACATCCTGCGCGAGCGCCGCCTGGTCGAGCAGCGGGTAGACGATCACCTCGGTGCGCTGAAACCCCGGCGGCAGACCGGCCGTCAGGTGACCGACGTCGCTCTCGCGGGGCGCCGCCGCGCCCGCCGTCGGCACGATCAACACCCATGAGATCGTCAGCAGCGCCGCCGCCGTCAACGGCGCTGCCCTCACGGCCCCGCCCCGGGCGTCGCGCACTGCCGGTCGGGGTCACCCTCGCCGGGGCAGACGCACGTGGTCCGCACCTTGCCCCGCGTCCGCGTGAAGCTCACCTCGGCCGCCGGGCCGGTGCCGGCGCCGCAGGTGATCTCACCGCGCAGCGTGTCGCCCGCCCCGGCGTCCAGGGCGAAGCGGCGTCCGACGCACTCGGGCGGCGGCGGGCGGCACGCGGGATCGGGCGAGATGAAGGCGGGGTCGGGCAGCCGCGCCACGCCGGGCTCGAAGAGCTCGAAGCGCAGCCGGTCCTCGTCGGCGGTGCCGCTCTCGATGAAGAAGCAGCCGCACTCGTGCTGGCGTTGGAAGCTGTCCAGGTCGGCCCCCTGGAAGCGATAGCGGACCACCACGCCGGTCACGCCGTCGCCGTAGCGGCCCAGGTGCAGCTCGTAGACGTACCCGTCCGCGCACGCCTGGCCGGCCGGGCCGCAGTCGGTCAGCCGCCAGACGCCGCTGAGATCGCGCTCGGGACCGCACGCGGTGCCCCCGGCCATCGGGACCAGGAGCAGGAACGCAAGGAAGGGGAGTCCGCCGGATCGCACCGTGCCTCGCCGCGACGTCGGCGGGAGGATGGCACGATCCGCGGCGCCCGGCAACGCCGCGGCCCAGGCTCAGTCGTCGGCCTCGGCCTCGTCGTCACTGCCGTCGTCGCCCTCACGGCCCAGGTCCAGCTTCTTGAGCAGGTACTCGGCGCTCTTGCGGTGGATGCCGGCGATCCGCGCGGCGGCGCTGATGTTGCCGCCGGTGCGCTCGAGCAGGTGCGTCCAGTAGACGCGCTCGAAGCGATCGATGAGCCGGGCCTTGGCGTCCTTGAAGGGCAGGTCCTCTTCGAGGCCGGCCAGGGCGGCGTCCACCGCCGAGGCGGGCCGCGCGGCCGACGCCTGCTCGGCCGCCGCCTCGGACTGCGTGTCACCGAAGCTCGGCGGCATGAGGTAGCGGGTCTCGAGGCGGTGGTCGGTCGTCAGCATCGCGGCGCGCTCGACGAAGTTGCGCAGCTCGCGCACGTTGCCCGGCCAGCGGTGGCGCTGCAGCTTCATGATCGTGTCGTAGCCCACCTGCACCGGCTGGCCGTCCGCCGCGGGCAGGTCGTCGAGGAAGTGCTGAACGAGCAGCGGGATGTCCTCGACGCGTCGGCGCAGGGGCGGCAGGACGACGCGGATGACCGCCAGCCGGTAGTAGAGATCCTGGCGGAACGTGCCGCCCTCGACCTCCTTCTGGAGCTGCCGGTTGGTGGCCGCCACGATGCGAACGTCGGCCTTCACTGGGCGATCGCCGCCGACCGGCGTCACCACGCGCTTCTCGAGCGCCCGCAGCAGCTTGGGCTGAAGCTCGGGGGGCAGCTCCCCGATCTCGTCGAGGAACAGGGTGCCCCGGTCGGCGCGCTCGAAGGCGCCTGCCCGCGCGGCGCTCGCTCCGGTGAAGGCGCCCTTCACGTGGCCGAAGAGTTCACTCTCGATGAGGTTGGGCGCGACCGCCGAGCAGTCGAAGACCACGAGCGGCCCGTCGGCGCGCTTGCTGCGCTCGTGCAGGGCGTCGGCGACGAGCTCCTTGCCGGTGCCGCTCTCGCCCTCGATGAGCACTGTGAGATCCGTCGGCGCGACGCGCTCGAGGATGGCGAAGATCTCGCGCATGGCGGCCGACTTGCCCAGCATCTTGCCGAAGCGGGTCTGCCGTGACAGCTCGATCTGTACCTCTTCGTCGCCCGGCTGGTAGCGCAGCACGTTGCCGCCGATGCGGACGCGCGCGCCGGGCGCCAGGTAGACGTCTCGGACGCGCAAGTCGTTGAGGAACGTGCCGTTCTTGCTGTCCTCGTCCAGCAGGCGATGGCCGAACACGTCGACCTCGATGCGCGCGTGGTAGCGGCTGGTCGTGCCGTCGTCGAGCTCCAGATCGCAGTCGGGGTGCGTGCCCAGGCGTGCGACGCGCTCGCGGGTGACCAGGCGCTTGCCACGGTCGGGACCCTCGATGACCTCGAGCGTGTACGCGCGCGTGGTGAGGCGCTCGATGTCGGGGGCCATCTGCGTGCGGGTGACGTCGTGGGTCATGGGGCACCTTCGGGGATGGGGACGATCAGGGGATCGAGCTTCTTGGATTCGCCCGGTTGGAAGTCGAGCGTCAACGTCTCGCTCTCGTAGACTCTGTTCGTGTCTCGGTCGGCCCAGCGTGCCACGAACGCGTGGCGGCCGGGCGGAACGGCCACGTCCTGGAACGGGCTGGACAGCAACACCTTGTTGCCGTCGATGAAGAGCTTGGAGGCGCCGGGCTCGAGCCGGAGGGTGAACTTGGCGAAGGCGAGCATCGTGACCGTCTTCTTGCCCGGCGGGTCCTCGGACGAGACGGTCACGGGTGTCGGCGCGTACCCGGCCAAGCGCAGCTCGAAGTGCTGGGGCCGCCCGGTGATCGTCACCGGGTAGGGCGTGACGCCCACCCGCTCTCCGCCCCGAAAGACCGTCGCGACCGTGTGCGTGGACAGGACGACCTCGCCGCGCTTCGCCGGCCGTATGGGCCGCGCTGGCTCGGCCGCAGCGTCCGTCCGCCCCGCGTCCGCCTCGGGCGCCGGGCCCGCGTCCAGCGCCATGGGGGTCAGCGCGAAGAGGGGCCCCGTCGTGTCGACCTCGGCCACGAGGGTGCGGCACGGTGGGGTGGCGCTGTGCCCCTCGGCCACCACGCACACGGTGTAGGTCTCGCCGCGGCGCAGGGGAAAGGGCAGGGTGACGTCGCCGTCGTCCACGGTCGTGCGGAACGGGACACCCTCCGGCGTCACCCGCGGCGCCAGCGCCAGCCTCGGCTCGAGGCGGAGCACCAGTCGATTGTCGCCCGATCCGAGCCGGCGGGTGCGGCACGCGCGAAGGTAGCCTTCCGCCTCGCCACAGGCCTCGATCTCGTCACCCGCCTGCAGCGTCGCGTCCGCGGCGAGCGTGGCGCCGTCCCGCGTGATCGCGACCTGCGCCTCGGCCGGCTCGGCCTCGACCACCAGCCGCGCCTTGTCGGGTCGTTGCATCCACACCGCCGTGGCGGCCGCGGCGAGCGTCGCGACCAGCAGTAAGCGTCGGCGCGTCCCCCGCACCGAGGCGGGCGTCGCGGGAGGCGGCACGGGCGCACCCGGCGACACGCCCGACAGGGGGCCTGACGGGTTGCCGGTGACGGAGTCGAGGTTCCTTTGCGGCACCGACTGCACCGACTCGGTGCGCCGTCGCCGCTCCACCTGCGCCGGCCCGTCGCCGGTGGCGGTCCGCGTGCGGCCGAAGCCGTCCGCGCTCGGCGTCAGCGATCCGAGCTGCTGCATCAGCGCGTCGTCCATTGACACGGGCCCCGCGGGCTCGCTGTCCGGCACGACGCCCTCGGGGAACAGCTCGCCCAGGTAGCGCGCCAGGGCCCCCGCGTCGGCGTGGCTCTCGGTCTCGACCAGGAAGCGCGACAGCGCGCGGCGCAGCTCGGCAGCGGAGGGGTAACGCGCGTCGGGATCGGCGGCCAGCGCCCGCATGACCAACGCGTCCAGGGCGGGCGGCAGCCCGGCGAGCACGGTGCTCGGTGGCGCGACCTTGGCCTCGCGCACACGCCGCAGCGTCTCGGTCTCGCTCTCGCCCTCGAAGGGCCGCACGCCGGTCAGCAGCTCGTAGAGCACCAGGCCGGCCGAGAAGACGTCGCTGCGGGGATCGACCGACCGCCCGTCCGCCTGCTCGGGGCTCATGTACACGAACTTGCCCTGGAGCGTGCCCGAGATGCTCTGGTGCAGGCCGCCGCGGGCGCGCGCGATGCCGAAGTCGACCAGCTTCACTTCGCCGCCGGCGCCGAGCACGATGTTCGAAGGGCTCACGTCCCGGTGCACGATGTTCAGCGCGCGCCCGTCGGCGCCAACCTTGCGGTGCGCGTAGTCCAGGCCCGTGCTGATCTCGCTCACCAGCCAGATGGCCAGATCGGGAGGCATCGGCCGCTCCTGGCTGCGTATCCGCCGCATGACCGCCTTCAGGTCGCGGCCCGGCAGGTACTCCATCACCAGGTAGAGCTCGCCCTCGTCGTCCGCCAGCTCGAGCACGGGCACGATGTTCCCGTGGTGCAACTGCACCATCAGGTTGGCCTCGTCGATGAACTTGTGGACGAAGTCCTCGTTGCGCGCGAGGTGCGGCAGGATGCGCTTGATGGCCACCCGCTTGGTGAAGTTTGCGGCGCCCTGGGCCTCGGCCAGATAGATCTCGCCCATGCCGCCCGCCGCGAGGCGCCGGAGCAGCGTGTACCGCCCCAGGGTCCGCTGCGGCGTGCTCACCGGCGGCGCATGCCTCCGCGCATCCGCGGGTGGCCCATCTGCGCCTGCGTCTGCATGCCCTTGGGGCGCTCGAGGCCGAACTGCAGCCACTGCTCGCCATAGCCGCGCATGTTCATCTTCTTGCGGTTCTGCAGCGCGTTGAGGTTCTCGGCGAGCACCTTGTCATCGGGCGCACCGATTCGTCCGCGCGCCAGCACCGAGATGGCCTCGTCGAGCCGCTCCTCGGTCCACAGGATCCACGCGTAGAGCGACCAGAGCAGCCCCTGCTTCTTGGCCACCTTGACCGAGTCCTCGAGCACCGAGACGGCGGCGTCGAGGTCCTTCTTGCCCTTGTAGTGGGCCACCGCGAGCATGGCCCAGGCCGGCCAGAGCGCTTGCAGCAGCTGCGCCTTGCGGCCCTTGGGGCGCGCGCGATCGAGGTAGGGGATGGCGTCGGCCAGGCTGCCCTGGCCCCGGGCGCCCGGCATCTGCTGCATGACCAACCACCGCGTGAACATGAGCGTGCCGATGCGCGCGTTGAGCATCATGCCCGCGCCGAGCTGCCACTTGTGGAACACGAAGCCGCGCTGCAGCAGCTCGATGGCCTTGTCGAAGCGGACGGCCATCGCCGCGGCCGTGTTGGGGCCGGGGCGCTGGGCGATCTGCTGGAGCACCGCCATCTCGGCGTCGGCCGCCTGCGTGACCGCCTCGATGCGCTTTGCCATGCGGCGGTTGGCGAAGATGAAGACCGCGATGCCGATCAGCACGCCAGGCAGGACGGTCCAGCCAGGGCTGACGCCGAAGAGCATGGGGACGAGGGCGACGAACAAGCTGACGCCGAGGGCGAAGTAGAGCGTGTACATGCGTTCCCGGGACGAGCGTGGGCCTGAGCCTGAACCGGACGCGGGGAAGCCGGCCGGCGGCCGCGACTTCTAGCACGAGCGGCGCGCCGCGGGCAACGGCTGCCTTGACCACTGGGTCCGCGCGGAAATAGAGTCGCGGATTGCCACTGAGATCCCGAGAACCCCCCGCGCCATGGACCTGCTGATCCAGATTCGCCAGGCGGCGCACCGAGGCGAGATCGACGCGTCCGTCTTCGTGAGCCTGTGCGAACGGCTGCTGCGCGCGGACCGCCGCGAAGTGGTCATCGACGTGCTCCAGCAGCACGGCCTGCTGACCCACCACCTGCAGACGCACGGTGAGGTCGGCATCGACAGCGTCAGTCACCTGAGCGCCACCGCAGACCACACGGGCGAGTCGGGCTCGGAGCCCGCTGACGAGTGGGGCTATCACGGCATCGAGGGGCGTCCGGCGATCGGCGACGACGTCATCGCGCGTGCCGCCGCCATGCGCGCGTTGGCGGCGGGCGGCGACTCCAACGCCCCCGAGAAGTACCGGCTCGGCGAGGAGATCGCGCGGGGCGGCGTGGGCCGCATCAGCCTGGTCCGCGATCGCGATCTGATGCGCACGCTGGTGATGAAGACCCTCATCGAGGGCAACAACGTCTCGGACTACGTCCTGCAGAAGTTCATCGAAGAGGCGCAGATCACCGCCCAGCTCGAGCACCCGAACATCGTGCCGGTGCACGACTTCGGCTACTTCAGCGGGGGCGAGGTCTTCTTCACGATGAAGCTGGTCCAGGGGCGGACCCTGAAGGATCTGTTGCGCCGCATCCGGAAGGGCGACGCCGAGACCATGCGCGACTTCCCGCGCATCAAGCTGCTCACCGTCTTTCAGCATGTGTGCATGGCCATCGGCTTCGCCAACAGCCGGGGCGTGGTGCACCGCGACATCAAGCCCAGCAACGTCATGGTGGGCGACTTCGGCGAGACGCTGGTCCTCGACTGGGGCGTGGCCAAGGTGATCGGGCGCACCGAGAACCCGACCGAAGCCGAAGGCCGCGTCTCGACCGCGCGCAGCCAGTCCGAGGACGCCACGATGGTCGGCGTCGTGACGGGCACCCCCGCGTACA
>CALBMW010000589.1 GCA_937896275.1 uncultured Myxococcales bacterium | reverse complement strand
ACCGTCGGCAGGCACGCCGCGCCCAGGGCCACGCGCCCGGCCTTGGCCAGCGCCGCCGCCATCTGGCGATCGGGGTCCAGCAGGGCGGCCTTCCGGTCGAGCTTGTCGGCCAGCGACTCCGCGGCCTCGACGCCGCCGAGCGGGCCGTCGCGCAGGGTGTCGGCCAGATCGAGCGCCAACTCGGCCTCGCCGCGCGGGGAGGGCGTCTCGAACCAGACGTCGAGCATGACCGCCGCGGGCTCGTAGCGCGCCGCCGTCTCCAGGAAGCGACCCCAGGTGCGGCGGTCCAGCGGCCAGCGTTCGCCCAGGCGCACCAGGCTCTCGTCGTCGACGACCACCACGGTGATGGCGGGATCCGGTGCGGTCGGCGGCAGTACGAAGCGCTGGGCCAGGTCGAAGGGCCCGCGTTCCAGGCGCTGCACGAAGGAGCCGGGCGACCGACTCGCTGCGGTGGCGAGCGCAGCCAGCGCCAGGGCGACGATGACCGCGATGGCTTCGGCCCGTGCCTTCATGTCCGGCTCCTCCGCCGGCTCGGGCACTCCCCGTCCAGCGGCGCGACCTGCGTCGACCGACGCGATGCGCTCACTGCACCCGCTCGAACGCGTACACCTTCGAGGTGCGGCCGACGAAACCATCCCCATCCACCGCGGCCACGCGCCAGAACCACTTTCCCCCCGCCACGCTCGCGGTCAGCGCCAGGTCGGTCGCCGGCGCGTCGAGCGCCAGCGCGCCATAGGAGAACTCGGCGTCCCGGGCCAACTCCACGCGATAGCTCGACGCGCCCGGCACCGCCGCCCAGCGAAGGTGGGCGCCCGGGGCCAAGGCCCCCTGGGTGGGCGACTCGACCGTGGGCGACAAGAGCAGCACCACGGCGGCGGGCAGCGGGCCGCCGGTCTTCACCAGCGCACCCTGCCCGGCCGGCACCTCGACGTGCCCGTTGGCGTCACCCAGGTCGACGAGCCCCTCGAGCGTCTCGAGCCGCATGCCACCCGCGACGTCGGCCAAGCGGAAGCGGGTGCCGCGCACGCCGGCGATGCCCTGCGTGGTCGCCACGTCGAAGACCGAGCCGGTGCCACCGGAGCGCACGTCGGCCTCGATCGTTCCGCGCTTGAGCTCCAGCTTCACCACGCGCTTGAGGTCGTCGTTGAGGTGCAGCGCGCCGATGAGCAGCAGCGCGCCGGGGCCGACCTGGATGCGGCTGCCGTCGGCGAGCTCGATCCATGCCTTCGCAGAGGGGCCGGTCGCCAGGTAGGTGTTGCCGAGCAGCGTGGCCCCCCGCTCGATCGGCTGCAGCGCGGCCTCCGAGGGCCCCGCCGAGACGTCGCCGTCGACCGAGTCGACCCGCGCCACCGGCCGCGCCGCGTTGCGCTCGGTGTAGGTGATGGAGACCGAGTCCTCCTCGCCGTGCGCGGCCGCGGGTACGACCGTCGAGATGCGCGCCTCGGGGACGCCGCCAGCGGCCAGCAGCTGGGCGTAGGCGGTGCCAATGGTCAGCCCCGCCCCTTCGACCCGCAGCGCGTCGGGCAGCCGCACCGCGACGGTCACCGTGCGGACGCCGCGGCGCTCGGCCAGCGCGGCCCCCACCGCGGTGATGCACCTCTGCTCGACCTCCGACAGCTGCGGCCGGGCCAGCAGGCGCCGGGCCGTCGTGACCGTGCCGTCCTTGATCGCGATGCCCTCGCAGGCGTCCGTCGCGGCGCGGGCCCGATGGGGCGCCAGCGCGACACCGGCAGCGCACACCATCAGAACGATTACATTTTTCGGATTCATGGCGCCTCCTTGGGGTCCGCGCGGACCTCCCTGTAGAGCAGCTCCACGCGACGATTCTTCCATCGTCCGCCGAAGTGCTTGTTCGAGTCGATGGGGCGGTCCGGCCCATAGCCGCGCGTGCTCAGGCGCGCGGGATCGATCCCTTGCGCCACCAGCCAGTCGAGCACCACGAGGGCGCGCCGCTTGGACAGCTCGATGTTGGCGTCGCGCGGACCACGGTCGTCGGTGTGGCCGGCGATCTCCACGCGCAGGCGCGGGTTGGCGGCCAACGCGGCCTTGACCTTCTTGAGCACACGGAAGGACTGGGGCAGCACACGGGCCGAGTTCGCGCGGAACTGGATGCCGCGCACGACGCCGATGATGTCGGCCTGGGCCTGGGGGATCACGTCGGGGCAGCCGTCGTCGTCGAGGTAGGCGTTGGGCGTCTCGGCCTCCGAGGGGCAGCGATCGGCGGCGTCGAGCACCCCGTCCGCGTCGTTGTCGGGATCGGGGCAGCCGTCCGCGTCCTGGAAGCCGTCCACGTCCTCGGCCTCCTGCGGGCAGCCGTCGGCGTCGCCCGCCAGGCCGTCACCGTCCAGATCGCCGGCGACGGGCAGCGGAGGCAGCGGCTCGGGGGGCGGCGCGGGGGGCGGCGCCTCGG
>CALBMW010000588.1 GCA_937896275.1 uncultured Myxococcales bacterium | reverse complement strand
GTCGGCCCGCCGCAAAAGCGGTCGCACAGCTTGCTTCCACGTAGCGAGAGATCGCCATCTCATCAATCTGCTCGCCCAAGTCGTCGCCGGTTGCCTCGCGGTGCCGCCGCCTGACGAAGGCGAGCACTGCGGCCGCGTCCCTCAGTTGGGCGCGCAGACGTCGATTCTCCTCATCCAGAGGGTCCAGGCCCGCGCGCGCCGACTCGGGTCGAGGGGCGTCAGGTGCTGCGCCGCGGGCGCGGGACGGGCGAAGGGCCGAGGCAGCGAACCCGAGGGCCCCGCCGAGTACCAAGAAAAGGAAGTTGGCCATCATGAAGGCTCCTGAAGGGCGGCGTCGTCGTACAGGCCGTTGAGGTCCGCCGCCAACACGTCGACGGCGTCGCGGAAGCGCCTGTGATCGGATCTCGTCGAGCGCTCGAGCAAGTTCTGAACGCCGACGATCTCATCGACGAGTTGGTCGACGAAATCACCGCGTGCCTCAAGCCAGCTCTCTTCCGGGACAAGGTGGTCGATCGCCGCTGCCAGAGCCTCCGCCTCGAGGGGGTAGTTGAGCGCCTGAATGTGGCCGAGTTCCAGCCCCGCCTTGAGCGACTCGAGGGCGTGGATGGCGGTGCGCTGAAAACCGTCGTCGACAGCCCTCAGGCCCCTCTGAATAAGGTCGATGCGCTCCTTGAAATGGGGAACCAGCGGCACGCCGTAGTGCGAGGCGCGCAGAGTCTCGAACGCGCTCTCGATGCCGTCGACGAGACGCTGATGACTGTTCTTGACGTGGTCGTCCAGCCTGGGACGCAGCGTGCCGACGAGCTGCCCAAGGGCCTCAGCGTCGAGCACCGACTTGTGACGCGTGAAGTAGTTGTCGTCCAGCCACAACGCAGCGACGTCCGCGAAGACACCCTTGATCCTTCTCGGCAGACGGTCGTGGTCTTGCCTGAGCCGGTCGCGGATCACTTGGAACCGCTGGCTGGTGTCTGCGAAGGTGGCCTCGTGCTGGGCAAGGTGGGCGTCAGCCTCACGCTTGGTCGCCTCGCAGTGTGGCTGAAACCATCCCTGAACGGCGCGGGCTGCGCTCCGAATCTCGCCGGCGAGAAGCTCATCGCGACGCGCGCGAAGATCCTTGTTGATGTAGTCGGAGAACCCGCCGGAGCCCGGTCCCTCGTTTGCCCCCGCAGACGTGACGATGACCCGGTCCCCACCCTCGAGTTGCTCCTCCGCGAAGCCTGTGAGGTACTCGACTTCATCGGGAGGCACGCCGTCGGCCCGCGTCGCCACCAGCACGAACGCCGCGTTGCGGGCGCGCAGGCGATCAACGCGGTCCTTGTCCTGCTCAGTAAGTACTTTTTTGATGTTGAAGAGGTAGGCAAAGCAGTGCCCCACTCTGATCAACTCGTCGGTCGTGGCGTTGTCGACTTCCTGATGGTCGAAGCCGGGCGTGTCAATCAGCTCGACGTCTCGGAGGATGTCGCTGGGATACCAGACGACGACACGGTCGGCTGCGCGTGCGCCGACGGCTGAGCTGAAGTGGGAAGAGAAGCCGGCGAGGGACGACTTCCCCTGTCCATCGTGCAAGTCGCCGCGATGGATGCAGGTTCCATTCGCGGCGAGGACCTCGAAGTGCGCTC
Source organism: uncultured Myxococcales bacterium (assembly GCA_937896275.1). GTDB lineage: Bacteria > Myxococcota_A > Bradymonadia > UBA7976 > UBA1532 > JACKDN01. Next base: position 1,641 of record CALBMW010000588.1, on the reverse strand, counting down.
TTCCCGACTGGGAGTACTTCAGGTGTGTGATCCGTGCCGTCGCCGGCGCAGGGTCCGTGAAGAGGATGTTCACGTCCTCGCCCAGAAGGCGGTTGATCAGGGTGCTCTTGCCGCTGCTGAAGCCGCCGATGATCCCAAGCCGAAGCGGTCGGTTGCGCATCTCCGAGACCTGCTGGAGGCGCTTGCCCAGGTCCAGGAGGAGAGCGCTCCATTCGGGCGAGGCAGCGCCGATCGCTGCTCGCTCGACTCGTCCGGCGAGGAGATGGGCGCGGTTGCACGTCTCAGTGAGGGCATCGGGCGCCGCCTCGGGCCAAGTCGCTCGTTCGAGAAGTTCTTCGGGGACGATGGGGATCGCGTTCGCCTGCGGCTGGTGTCCGGCAGGCGCGGGCATCCGCGGCGCTGGCGCCGGCTCGTGCGGCGTTGGAGGCGCAGGCTGGGCGCTCGAGGCCGCGGTTCCGGACTGGCCGGTGGCGAGAGGCTCCGCGGGGGTCGCCGCCGGGGGATGGCTCTGTTCGTCCTCCGCCGTCTCGCTGCGCTCGTGGCGCACCACGAGTTGGGAGTCCTCGATTCGCGCGAGGCGAGCGGGGGCAAGGGGATCGATGCCGGAGTGCAGAATCACGAATCTCCACCACGTGGAGTCGGCTTGCGCGACACGCGGTCGAGACGTGCTGCCAAGCTCCGCGCCATAATAGGCGCGCGCGGTCGCCGCACGAAGGAGATATTGGAACCACAACTCCAGTTCGCGCAACGCACCCGCTGGAAGGTGGACGCGGCAGCGGAGCTGACGACCATCCACGATCGCTTCCAGCGAGCGTTGGTCGAGCGGTCTGGCGCGTACCTGGATGATCTCGAAGGTCGCGTGTCCACGCCCGCTTCGGGAACCGTGAACGTAGGTAAAGGCGACGCAGTCCTTGCGGAGTTGGAGGTCGTCGAGGGTCCAGCCGTAACGAACCACTCCGCCACCAAACAGCGGTCGCAAGACAGCGATAACGGCGTCGGCATCGAAACGAACAGAATCGGCGGTGTTGCTCAGCAGGTCCATCTAGGCGTCCCCTTCACTCTGCAAACTCTCCGACCATGGACCGCGAGGCCGATCTCTTCTTGCGATTTGTGCGGCAGATCCGGGAGGCGGTGGCATCGTTTGCTGCCCGCCCTCGCGGCCGAACGGCGCCCGATGTGATGCCCGGGGATCGGCTGACCCGAGCACGTCCACCCAGGGAACGGATCCAGCCTGTCCATGAGGGGCCGTGTGAGTGGCTTCGCTCCCGGACCGACCCAACGGGGGCTCGTCCCGGCCGCGACGAGCGTGGCCGCTGCACGTGGTCGAAAGATTCCTGTACATGCACCGCCCAGCCCTGATCTAGTGTCGGTGGCGAGGTTGGACCGAGTTGGGGGCTCGCTGCAACCTGTTTTCTCCGGGACAGGAAGGCGAGACCGTGAGTCTCGCAGAGCCTTGAAACAGCCGCAGCATGGCCGCCCTGGTCGTGGAGGCGCTCCGAGCCTTACGCCAGGCAAAGCGATCAGATTGCATCGGGTCGGTGGGTGCCCCTCAATCGAGGGTCAGTCGTCGATGAGCACGGCTGCCTCCGGATGCGGAGGACGGGCTCACCGCCGGCGGCAGCGTCCGGCGTCGCACCGAAA
>CALBMW010000587.1 GCA_937896275.1 uncultured Myxococcales bacterium | reverse complement strand
TTCGAGATCGCGGAGGCGATCAACGCGCACGGACGGGAGCTCCCCATCGTGTTCGTGACCGCCTCCGGAGAGAGGCCAGACCAGGTGCGACGGAGCTACGACTCAGGCGCGATTGACTACATCGCCAAGCCACTCAACCCCTACGTCCTTCGGGCGAAGGTGGCGGCGTTTGCGCGCATGTGGCGCAACAACCAGCACGTCGAGGTGCTCAACGCTCGCCTCGCTGCGGAGATCGAAGTGCGTCGGGAGGCAGAAGCCGCGAGCACCCGCTCACATGAGCGGGTGCTCGATCTGTTGCGGCGGCGCACCGACGAGCTGGAGCGATCGAACGTCGAGCTCGAGTCATTCGCCCAGCAGGCGTCCCATGACCTGCGAGGGCCTCTGCGAACCATCGCCGGCTTTGCCGCGGTGCTCGCCGAGGACGTCGACGCGGGGGTCTTCGGGGAGGCCCCGTCCCACGCCGAGGCCATCCGTCACGGGGTGGACCGGATGACCCGTCTCATCGACGGCATCATGGAGTTCGGGGGGGTCGGCGAGGGTGGCGACTTCGGCGAAGTGAACCTCGGCCAGGTCGCGGCGGAGGTGGTCACCGACCTCCGGGCCGACATCGAGCGGACGGGTGGCCAGGTCGTCGTCGACGAGCTGCCGACGGTGTACGCGAATCACTCTCAGCTGCACCGCCTGCTGCTCAATCTGATCGGCAACGCCCTGAAGTATCACACGGCGGAGCGCCCCCCGCGGGTGCACCTGCGTCTCGTGAGCGCCGAGCCCCTCACCTGCGAGGTCGTGGACAACGGGGTCGGCTTCGACGCCGAGCGCGCCTCGCAGATGTTCGAGCCCTTCGCCCGGCTGCACGGCAGAGAGTTCGAGGGCATCGGTCTTGGGCTGAACATTTGCCGCAAAATCGTCCGCAACCACGGGGGGCAGATCAGCGCCCGGCTGAACGAGGGCCACGGCTCCACCTTTCGCTTCTCGCTCGCGTCCAAGGCGTCGCTGGCGGCGGAGCCCAGCGGATAGGCGCCCACATCATCGAGACCGGCACGGAGTCGCAGCGCCTGAAGCACACGCCGCGAGCGCGCGGGCCGAGGCCGGAGAAGGAGCAGTGAGGGGGGCACGGCGGGTGCGGATCGGCGAGGCCTGGGCGGTCCGCACTCCGGGCTCCGCCCTACGGACGGCCCGCCACTGGGGACAGGTGATCGACCGACCGTCGGATCGGTGAACGGCGGCGCCCTGGCCGATGGTCGGCGGGGGCGCATCGAGAACGATGGACGGAGCGGGGGTGGGGCCAAGACTCGAGATCAAAGTGGGGTCAGCGCGGGTTGTCACACCGAACGGCTGCGCCGCCCGGTGCGCGCCGTTGGGGTGGAGCGGCCGCCGCCCCTCGATTCGACGTCAGGGCGAGCGGCCGCTGAGCGCACGTCGCGCCTTGACCCCCCAGCGTCCCTGGGGATCGAGGGCGCGGGCCTTCTCGAGCGCGGCGCGGCCAGCGTCCGCGGTCTCGGGCAGCGCCCGGAGCAGCTCGCCCAAGCGGAAGAAGCCCTCCGGATCGTCGGGCGCCACCTTCGTCACGCGCTGGAAGCGGGTCACCGCCTCGACGGTGTCGCGCTCGATCTTGGCCAGCATGCCCAGCCCCATGAGCGCGGTGGGAAGATCGGTCTCGAGGCTCAGCGCGCGCTCGAGAAGACGACGGGCGCTCTGGCGGCTGTTGCGGGCCCCGAGCGCCAGCAAGGCTTGGCCCTGCAGCGCGAGGGCCTCGGCCTGCACGCGGGGGTTGCTCAGGCTGCCGCGGGCGCGCTCCTCGGCGATGCGCGCGGCCTCGCGGGCCTGCGCCCAGTTGCTGAGCTCGAGCTCGGCGTGGGCGGCGCCCAGCGCGCCGCGCGGGAAGCTGCCGTGCTTCTCGGTCCTCTCCATGAGCTGGCCCGCCGCCATCGCCCGACGGTAGTAGCTCGCGGCGTCCGCGGCGCGGTCCAGGCGCATCAGCAGGTCGGCGTGGCTGAGCTGCACCCACGGATCGTCGGTGAGCGCGTCGGCCGCGTTGTAGAGCATGGGCTGGGCTTCCTCGAGGTGACCCCGCGCCGCGGCGACGAGGCCCTGGATGTAGGTCAACGTGGCGGGATCGTTCGGGGCGCGGGCGCCCTGGGTCAGCCTCTCCGCTTCGTCCACCTGGCCCAGCGCCAGGTAGGCGCGGGCCGCCCGGCGCGCAAGGTCGCCCGGCTCCGCCTTGCGCGCCACCACGGGGCCCACGGCGGCGATCACCGCCCCAGCGTCGTCGTACATCTCGGCGATGAAGGACGCCGTGCGCGCGGCAGGCGCGTAGTGCGGGTCGATGTCGAGGGCGGCGTTGCAGTGCTTCAGGGCCGTGCGCGCCGCGTCCTTGGCGGCGAAGTCGCGGGCGGCGAGCTCACACAGGGCCAGGTGGGCGCGGAAATCACGCGGATCCACGACGAGGGCGCGCTCGAGCTCGTGGGCCGCCGCCTTCGAGTTGCCCTGGTGGGCGAGGGCCTGGCTGTAGGCTCGGAAGGGCAGGGTGAGGTCGTCGAGGTGCTCGTTCTCCTTGACCTGGGCCTCACGGTGCCGTTTGAGCTCGCCGAGGGTGCTGTCGGGGCGCCGACCCTGGAGGAACGCGACCAGGGTGCGCGCGATCCGCACGTCGAGCCAGGCCCCGTCCTGGCGCAGGGCCTCGGTGAGGCTCTCCTCGGCGGCGCGCAGATCGCCGAGCTCGACCTGGGCCTGGCCCCGCAGCAGCAAGACCTCGGCGTCCGGCTTGTCGACCGCCCTCAGCTCGGCGAGGGCGCCCTCGAAGTCGCCCCGCAGCAGGTAGACCCGGGCGAGCTGAACGATGTGCTGCACCGCGCCCGGCTCGGCTTTGCGTGCCTTGACGAGCACGTCGAAGGCCGCGTCGAGCTGAAACGCGCGGATGTCGAGGCGGGCTAGCCCGGTGGAGTAGCGCGGATCGCCCGGCGCGGTCTTCATCGCCGCCTCATAGGCCGTGCGGGCCGAGGTCAGATCGTCGCGCCGCACGTAGTACTCGCCGATCGCGTCGTGGATGCGCGCGCGCTGAGCGGGCGCCAGGGCCTCCGACTGCCGCTCGAGCAGAGTGCGCAAGCTGGCGATCGCCTCGTCGGCGTTCTTGTTGACGTGCACTTGCAGGCGGGCGCGGTCGATCTGGGTGTCCAGGTTGTCGTGGCCGATGCCCTCGAGCAACGCCTGGTAGTCCTCGAGCGCCCCCGAGTGGTCCCCGCGGCCCGCGCGCAGCTCGACGAGCAGGTTGCGCGCGAAGCGGTGGCGGTCATCGAGCTGCGTCGCGATCCGCGCGGCGCCGCCGGCCTCGTTGCGATGGCCCTCGGCCAGGGACACCAGGGCCCCCACCCAGGCCGCGTCCGCGGTGTCGTGATCCGCGTCGGCCAGCCGATCGAGCTCGGCGCGGGCCTGGACAGCGTCGCCGTCGTGCAGCGCAAGGAGCGCCGAGCCGACGATCGTGTCGAGGTGATCCGGCGCCCCGTTCCGCGCGGCGAGCAGCGCCGATCGGGCCTCCGCGTCGTGCTCGTGGTCACCGAAGAGCGCCACGCGCTCGACCGCGAGCCGTCCGACCAGCGCCAGCCGGCCTCGCCTGCGATGTTCGAGCCCCCCGCGCCCCGCGCCCCGCACCAGCGCGTCGCCGAGCGTGACCAGCGGGCCCTCGGTCGGAGCGCCCTGCGCGAGGCTCGCCTCGGCGGCGACCCGACTGGCGTAGTTGCCGTCGACCACCCGGGCGCGGCTCTGAGCGAGCAGCGTGTCCCAGGCACCCGCCGCGGCGCGGTAGCGCCACGCGCAGGCGAGCGCGAACAGCAACAGCATGACGCCGACCACCAGCGGGACGAGGCGCAGGAGGCCACCGCGCGAGGAGACGCCCGCTTCCCCGCCCAGCGCGGCGGGCCCGCGAATCGGAGGCGGGCTGGACGCAGGGGGGCCGGACTCGTTGAGCGAACGCGCCTCGCCGACCAGGGCGCTGAGCGCGTCGCCCGGGCTGTCGGAGATCGCGCTGCGCCCATCGAAGAAGCTGTCGAAGGTGCCGCCCTGGTAGCTGGGGGGGGCGTCGGCCGCGGCCTCGGCGGCGCGGCGTG
>CALBMW010000586.1 GCA_937896275.1 uncultured Myxococcales bacterium | reverse complement strand
GGCCGCCCAGACCACCGGGTCGTCGGGGATGCGGAAGTCGTCGGTGGAGGCCTCGACCACGAGCGCCGAGAAGCGCGCGCGAGGGACGTAGGGCTCCGCTGCGGCGGCGGGGGAGGGAGCCAGGGCGAGCAGGGCCAGGGCGCGCGCGAGATCGCCGGCCGACCAGTCGAAGAGCGGGCAGAGCGCGAGCGCGCGGGCCGGCGCCTCGCGCTCGGGGGCGGCGACGGCGTCCAGCCACGTGCGCAGCCACGCGGCCGCCTCGCTCGTGAGCACGCTGCCACGGGCCCCCGCGACCGCGGGGATGCCGTCGGCCACGAGGGCGGCTCGCACCGCGTCCGCTTGCGCGTTGCTGCGAACCAACACGGCGAGCGCGCCGGGGCTCAGTCGCTGGCCGCCGATGCGAGCCTCACTGTCGAGCAGCGTCCTGCACATCGCGACGCACGCCCGCACGGCCAGCGCCGCCGCTTCCTCCTTGATGAGAGTGTCGTCTGCACCCCCGCCGACGGACTGAGCGTCCATCCAGCACAGCTCGACCGCGCGTCGCGGACGCGAATCCCCCTCCCCGCCGACCGGTGGCAGCCCGGTGATCCGTGTGCCCTCCCGCGCCTTGACGCTCGTGAAGTCGATGCCGCTCTCCGACCCGAAGGGCTGGGTCGACCGGGTCCACAGGTACGTCAGCGCGTCCACCAGGGGCTTGTCCGAGCGGAAGTTGGTCCCCAGATCGAAGCGTCGGGCGCCCTCGGACGCGCGCCGATACACGTCGATGTCCGCGGCGCGGAAGCTGTAGATCGACTGCTTGGGATCGCCGATGAGGTAGAGGCGTCGGTCGTCCCCACCGAACACGCGCTCGACAATGCTCCACTGCGCCGCGTCCGTGTCCTGGAACTCGTCCACCAGCGCGACCTGATAGGTGCCCCGCAGCGCGTCCCGGAGCGCTTCGCTGGCGGCGTCCCCCGCCGACAGGGCCTCGGCGAGCCGCGAGAGCATGGTGTCGTAGGTCAACTGCACCCGGCGTTGGAGCTCGGCCTCGAAGGTCGCGCGCACGGTCTGGGCGAAGGCGACGAGCGGCTGGGACCAGAGGCGGTCCTGCGACGCGCGCAGCGCGATGACGCGGTCGGTGATCTCATGGGCGGAGAAGTCGGCCCAGGCGTCGTCGTCACTCGTCCAGCCGAAGCGGCCAAGGATGCCCTTCAGCTTGGTGACGATCGGGGCAGGCGACTTCGTGCCGAGCTTCAGCAGGCCGCGCAGAGCGCTCACGTCCAGCCATTCGGTCAGCGCCGCGCCGTAATCGTCGACTGTCGCAACCCCGAAGCCCTTGACGCGCTTGGCCTTCTTCTCCGCTTCGACCCTCAGCGCCGACCACGCTGCCCGTCCCGGCTGCGACGCCGCCCACTCCCGCAGAACCGCCACCTCATCCAACCACTCTCTCGCCGCGACCAGCGGCTCCCGGTACCTCGCGGTCCCACCGTCGCTCGGCTCGACGTCGTGCTCGACCGGGCCGGTGGTCGCCTCAACGACCTTGCGCAGGTTGTCGGGCGTCCAGTTCATGTCCTCGAGCACGGCCAGCTCGGCCTCGGTCGCCGACGCATACACGCTCGCCACCGCGTCGGTCACGATCTGGTCGCGGATGGCGTCGGCCGCCCCTACCACGTCCAGGTCGGGCTCCTGGTGGGACTCGAAGGCGAGGCGCTCCAGCGTCCGCTGGCAGAAGCCGTGGATGGTCGAGATCGCGGCCCGGTCGAAGTCGGCCAGGGCGCGCTCGAGGTGCGCGAGCCGCTTGGCCCGCTCCCCAGCGTGGGCCCAGAGGTCGGCGAGTACCTCGTCCTTCGCGTCGGGGGGGGCGGGACCCAGGAGCGCGTTGCGCGCCTCCAGCAGCCGCCGACGCACGCGCGTCCGCAGCTCGGCGGTGGCCGCCTTGGTGAAGGTGATCACCAGGATCTCCTCGATGGGCAGGCCCGTCTCGGCCACCAGCCGCACCACGAGGTTGCTGATCTGGTAGGTCTTGCCGGTGCCCGCGCTGGCCTCGAGCAGGACGTTCTCGCCCGCGCTCAACACGCGCGTGGCGCTCCAGGTCTCTCGCGTGGACTCACTCATCGCGCGCGCCCTCCGTGCTCCAACCCGTGATGACCTTCACGCCATCGTCCGCGGCGCCGGGGATGGGTCCCCAGACGCGCCGGGCCAGCCCCAGCACGCTCTCCGGTCCTGCATCCGCGAGGTCGCCCAGCGCCTCCAGCTCCGCGGCCGGATCGAAGTCGCTGAAGGCCGCCGCGACCCAACGGTCTTCGAGGTCCCCGCCGTAGTCGCTCGCCGGCCACGCCCCCCGTGCCGCCTTGATCAGCGCCCGCCGCCGCGCTTCCGGGTCGTCGAAGGCCTGGGCATCTGTCTTGGCAAGAGCACGCGAGGTCTCCTCGAACAACGGCAGCAGCCGCACCCGGGCCCGGCGCCACACCGCCACCAGCGCCTCCAACTCCGCCCGGCAGGCCTCCGGGTCAAACGGTGGCGCCCATACGTAGCTTCCGGGTTTGCCACCCTTCCCGTCGGGCTTCGCGCCGCGGCCCACCACCCGCGCAGCCAGAACCTCATGCCCGGCCGCGCGCGCCGCCAGCCCGTGCACCCACGCCTTCATCGCGTCCTTCGCCCGACCGCAGGCGCTCGCCCCCAGCCACTCCAGCATGATCGCGGAGCCATGCCGTCGGGCGCCGGCGGCCCGGCCCGAAAGGATCAGCCCGTCCGCGAGCGTCAGGCGCACCGCGGGCGGCTCGATGACCTCGCCCGCGAGCCCGTCGAATACCTTGAGCTGCGCCGCCATGTCACTGACCTCATCGGCGACCAGGCGCGCGCCCCCAGCCCTCAGGGGCAGCAGCCCCTCGGCCGCGAGCCGTCGCGTCACCGCGGCGGCGACCTGCGGCACGTCGCGCGCGGCACCGGAGGCAATCAGCGCGGTCAGCGCCCGGTCGCGCACGCCCCACTTCTTCAGGCCGTCCAGGTCCAACGGCTCCCGATCGGGTAGCCCCTCCGCGGCCTCGCTCAGGTACACACCCAGCCGATCGCGCAGGAACATGCGCTGCGGCTCGACCAGATCGCTGGCGAGGCGGTCGAGGTCCAGCGTCCTCGGGGGCACGTCCTCGACGGGCAGCTCATCGGCGCGGCTGCGTGCGAGGCCGAGCGGCGCCGGCGCCTTGCCCCCCGCGCGGCTCTGACTCCACAGCGCGTGTGCGGCCTCGGCCATCTGCGCGTCGACGAAGCCCCCCTCGGGCGCGCTCCACGGCTGCAGGGGGTGCGCCTCGATCAAGTCCTCGCGCGGCTTGCCGGTGAGCCGCGCCACCACGTCGAGCAGCTCCTCGACGGGCACCGCCGCCGGCAGCTCGGCCCCCGTCCTGACGTCCTGGCCCGACCAGAACACCCACAGCCGCTCGCGCGCGGCCATCACGGCCTCGAGCAGTAGGTGCCGGTCCAACACCCGCCCATCGCGCTCTCCCGGCGCGACCTCGGCGAAGGGATCCCAGGCGCGCGGCTCGGCCCCCCGCGGGAAGGCCTTGTCGTCCATGCCGAGCAGCACCACGACGCGGTGTGGGACCGCCCGCATGGTGTCCATGCCGCACATCGTGACGGCGCCCGTGAACACGCGGCGCGCCTGCTGCGCGACCTCGAAGCGCCCCTTCAGCAGCCGACGCAGGCCACCCACGGGCACCCGCGCGTCGCCCAGGGCGCCCGCCCGTGTGTCCTCCTCGAGCGCGACGATCACATCGTCGACCTCACCGACGAGCCATTGGGACGCGTCGCTCACCTTCACGAAGGCGGTCATGGCTTCGCGCAGCAGCGCCTGCCAGGCCGACATCGAAAGGCCCTCCAGCGGCACCCGCTGGCGCAGCGCCGACAGCGCGCGCGTCACACGGATCAGCGCCGCCACGCGCCTCGGCCGCTCACGGCCCTCCACCTCGAGCGGCACCACCGGCGCGTCCGGGCGCACGCCCTCCACCACGTCCAGCGCGCCGGGTGAGGGCATCAGCGCGCCGAGCGCAAGTCGCTCCAGGCCGAAGTCGAGCGTGTTCGCGTGAAGCTCGGGCTGACCGACCGCCGCCCGGTCGTCGGCGTCGAGCGCCCAGCGCGCGCCGGACGCCTCGATGAGCGTGCTGAGGTCCATGAGATCCTCGGTGGACAGCCCGAGGCGGTCCTTGACCGGCGCCAGCGAGATCAAGTCGAAGAGGGCCGGCGCGGTGACGCGCTCCTCGAGCAGGGCCAACACCGACAGCAGCACCTCGGCCACCCGGTTGGTGTTGGCCAGCCCCAGGTCGGAGATTGCGACGGGGATCTCCGGCAGCTTGCGCGGGCCTCTCGCCCGCTTGGCGGCCTGGTCGGCGGCCTGGTCGCGCGCGTCCGCGGCCGGCTCGGGCGCCGCGTTGTCCTGCGTGGGCGCCCCCGCGTCCTCGGCGTCGTCCTCGTCAGCGGCGCCCTCGCCCCGCGCGCCTTCGGGCCGGACCTCGACGCCGCGCACGCCGAACACCGCCTGCACCAGGGGCGCGAAGGTCGTCGTGTCCGGCGTCACGATCAGCACGTCGCGCGTCTCCACCCGGCCCTCGGCGGGCTCGGCGAAGAGCCTCAGGAGCGCGTCGCGCAGCACCTCGACCTGACGCAAGGGTCCGTAAGTGCTGTGGAAAACGAGGCTGGCGTCTGGGGGAGCGTTCGCCCACGTCGCCGTCGTCGCCCCCTCCGCGTCGACCCAGGCCTGCAGCCGCGCCAACACGCTCGCGGCGCCCCCCACGCCCGGCCACGTCGCGGGGGCGTCCAACTCCTCGGGGACCCCGCGCAGATCCGCGGCCGCCGGGCCGTGAACCCAGGCCTCCAGGTCCTGGCTGCTCGCACCCAGGCCTTCGAGCAGAGGGTTGGGGCCGGGCGCCCTGGCGCCGCCTGAGCCGCCTGCGGTGCGGGCCCATCGCGCCGTCGACATGCGCGGCACGTACAGGTGCACGTCCATGAGCCGGGCGAGGCGGTCGATGCGCCCACGCAGGCCGGGTGACGCGCCGGTGACGCCGAACAGCCGCATGGGCCGCCAGGCCGACGGGGCGACCTCGGTCCTTCGCGACACGGCGTCCCACGCGCCGGCCGGCGCCGTGGGTGCGCCCACCTGCAGTGCGCCCAGCAGGTGCGCGAGCCACCGATGGCGCGCGGGCTCGACGCTCCCCGGCGAGGCCCCCCACGCCAGGGCCTGCGCGGGCCGCTCGAAGGCCAGCCGCGCGAGGACCGGGTCCCGAGTACGGGCGCCAGCGCTTCCACC
>CALBMW010000585.1 GCA_937896275.1 uncultured Myxococcales bacterium | reverse complement strand
CTACCCTGCGCGCTGGGCTCGAGGCCGAGAAGGAGGCCGCGCTGCGGGCGGCCCCGGTGGCCGCCACGATGCCCGGGCGGGCGCCCGCGGTCCTTCGGTGGGTGCGGGCGGCCTTCCGCGCGCGCAACGCGAGGCCGCGCTTCGATCTGGTCACGCTGATGCAGGAGGCCCTCTCCGGCCGGCTGCCGGGCTTTCGGCACGATCGCGCGGCGCACATGACCGACGTCTACTTCATCGAGTTCACGCGGCGAACCCCGCACGGCTACCACTACATCCAGCTTCAGCGGTTGCACGCTCCACCGGGTTACGTGGTGCGGATCGGCGTCAGCCGCGTGCGGGCGTACCTGGCGGATCTCGAGCCGGCGACCGGACGCGCGGTGCCGGGCCTCGCCTTCCTGCTGGAGGAGTTGGTGCCGGAGCGGCCTGGGCTGGCGTGGCATTATGGCTCGCACCGCGAGGCGCGGGCCGCCGTGGCGGATACGGTGGACGTGCTCGCCGCGCGCGCGGCGCCCTTCTTCGGCGGCGCCGAGGAGCGGCTGGCCGCCGTCGCCGCCGCGACGCTCGAGCCAGGAGGAGACCCATGACGCCGAACGACGGCGATGAGATTCGACGCCGGGACGCGGCGCTCGCGCAGCGGGTGTCGGTGGCGCGCGGGCTGACCCTGATCGCAGCCTGCGTGCTCGCGATCGCCTGCGACGATGGGGGCGCCGACGCGACCACCGACGGTGAGGCCCCGGTCGCGGATGGCTCCACCGGCGCGGGCGGCGCGCCGGGGTCAGGGGGGTTGCCCGGTGAGGTCGGACCGGACGCCGAGGCCCCGCCACCGCTGACCCTGTCCGCGGTGAGCGGCGATCTCACCTACGCCGAGCTGAAGCCCGACGGTCACGTCTACAGCGTGCAGGCCGACGGCGCGCTGCGCATGCGCGTCACCAGCGAGCCGGGCTACTGGAGCCACCACGCGGTCGGCCCCAATCCGCGCTACCTCGTCGGCGTGCGCGCCATCGATCAGGACGGCGACGGCCGCTCGGACCCGGGCGCGCCCGGCGAGGTTTGGATCATCGACGTGAGAGAGCGCCTCGAGTATCCGATCTCGCCCGAGGGCTGCGACGCGGGCATCGGCGGCGTGGGCTGGCAGACGGAGCTGGCGGTGTTGTTCGCGATGGACTGTGGGGACGGCCCCCCGGCGGCCTACCTGGCGCAACGGGACGACCGCTCGCGCGACCGCGACCGGCTGCTGAAGGTGTCCAACCACGACGCGCCGGTGCGGGACGTCTTCCCCGCGGTGGGGACCTCGATCTACGCCTACGTCGTCGATGTGGAGGCCTGCGCGGGCAACCGGTGCGTGGTCAAGCCGCAGATCTGGGTGGGCGACGTCGAGACCGACCTGGCCTGCCAGGTGACCGACGGGGACCTTCAGTTCACCGACCTCACCACCATCACCGGCGGAGGACGGCGCCTGGGCGATCACACCCCCTCGTTCACCGGCGACCTCACCGCGCTGCTGTTCAGCCGCAACGTGGGCGGGAAACCGCCTGGGCCCGAGGGTCACCACGACGCCTTCCGCGTCGGCTTCCAGGCGCGCGCGCTCTTCGCGGGCGCCAACACCTGCGCGGTGGCCGACTCTCTGACGGACCTCAGCGGGGCCGCGATCGACGAGTCCTACGAGACGGTGGCGGGCGAGACGGTGGTGGGCGACGAGCGTTTCCCGCAGGGCGCCGCGGGGCGCGCCGCGCAGGGTGCCCTGCTCTACACGGGCCAGACCCACGTCGGCGTGGGGACCAGCGTCGTCTGGCTGGTCGATCGCCTGGGCACGCGCCGCGCGCTGACACCGGAGCGCGGCCAGGCCGGCTTCGCGCGCTGGATCGTCGCGGACTACATGCTCGGCGGGGACCGCTGACGGCTCGCGCCCCAGCACCCACCGCACGCTCAGCCTCTCCAACTCAGGGCGGCTCTGCGGGCTCCAACCCCTTCGTGCCCTGGTGCGTCTGGCATTGGCTGCCCTCGTTGTCGCAGCGGTCCTCGCAGGGGCGCGGATCGATCCGCTCGACGCAGCGCGCCTGGCAGGCCGTGCGCTTCTCGGCGCAGACACCGGTGTAGACCGCGAAGGCCCTGGAGCCGGCGCAGCCCGCGAGCAGGAGCAGCGCGGCGAGGTGGATGGCGAGCCCGCGCATGTGCGTCCTCCGGTCTGGTACCCTCGCGCATTCTGACGCCGGCCGCGCACATTTTTCGTCGCGCCTCGCTCGGGGCCGTCGAGGCGGGGCGGGGCCGGTGCGCCGTGCCGCGCGTGACAGGGCGATGCATGCGTCTGACCGACGGAGGCCCGATGCGGAACCTCAGCGCCGCGAGCGTGCTCGTCTGGATGTTGATGGGCGGAAGCGCGACGGCGCACTTCGGACAGCCCCTCGTCAAGGAGGTGCGCTTCCCGGTGAGTCGGGGCGGCGAGGCTTGGCTCGTCATCGACAACGTCGGCCTGCTCGCGCGCGCCCCTGGCCAGACCGGCTGGCGGTGGCTGTGCGACGAGGCGATGACCCCCGTCCCCGGCCTGGACAGCGTGGCGCCGATCGACGCCGAGGGGCGACGCTGGCTGGCCGGCGCGCGCTCCGGCCTCTTCATCACCGCCGACGACGGCTGCGCCTTCACGCGACCGGTCGACGACCCCTTCGCCGAGCACGTCGTCCCGCTGGTGTCCCCGGCCCCCGGGTCGGCCAACGAGGCGATCGTCGGCACACAGACCCTGGGCCGCCCCAATGACGTGTTCCGCACCACGGACGGCGGCCTCACCTGGAGCGCCGCGGGGCTGGCGCTCGATGGGCGTGTCCGCACGCTGGTGCGCGCGACCGCCGATCCGCGGGTCGTCTACGTCGGACACACCCACGGCGCCCTGCGCAGCGACGACGGCGGGCTGACCTTCACGCCGGTTGCCCTCGGCCCGCCCGAGTTGGCGATCGAGGGCGAGTCCTTTCGCTTCCTGGGCACGCACCCGGCCGACGCGCGCGACGTGTTCGCGGCCATCGACGCCTTTCCCGACTCGACCGTTCTGCGCAGCACGGACGGTGGCCTCACCTGGGCCGAGGTCACGCGGCTCGGCGACGTGCCCGAGACCCTCGCCTTTCTGCCGGACGGCCGGGGCGCCATCCTCAGCACGCCCTTCGATGGGCTGCATCGCTCGCGCGACGGGGGCGCGACCTGGGCGCGGGTACCCTCCCCCGCGACGGCCGTCTTGGGCTGCCTCACCGTGGAGCCGGCCACGGGTCGGCTGTGGGCCTGCGCGCGGGGCGTGAGCGCGGACTGGCGCGTGGGCTCGTCCGGCGACGAGGGCGAGACCTGGCTGAGCGAGCTGGGCGGCTTCGGCGAGATCACGGCGCGCTGGGCCTGCCCCGCCGAGAGCCCCACCGCGATGGCGTGCGCGCAGGCCTGCGACCGCTCGGCGGACGCGAGCTGCGGTCAGGTTCCGGCGGACGCTGGCGCCTCCGCCCCGGACGCGGCCGCGCCCAGCGGAGCCCGCGACGCCGCGGTCGATCACGACGCCATCGCGACGCCCGAGGCCGACCGAGGAGCCAGCCGCAGCGGCGGGTGCACGGTGCCCCTGGAGGGCGCGCCGGCGCCCTGGCTGCTGCTGATCGGCGCGATCGGTGGCTGGGTGCGGCGGCGGTCCCGCTCCTAGGAGCGACCGAAGCGGAGGGCGCCTTCTTTGACACCCTCTTGGCCGCGCGAACATCCTCGAATCATGGCCATCGCCCGCCGCCCCCTCACCTCACTCCGCAGGCTGCTCGGCCTGGCACCCCTGATCGCGGCAGCCACCGGGTGCGGCGCGGCCCCCTCACCTGCCCCCGGGCTGGGTCCGCTGCCGCCGAGCGTGACGGAGCGCGCCCAGGCTTGCCTCGCGGCGACCCGCGCCGATCCCCACGACCACGACGCCCAGCGCTGCCTGCGGGACGCGTGGACGCGCCTCGGCCGGCACGACGCCCTGCTGGCGGAGCTGGACGAGCAGCTTCGGGCCCGGCCTCGTGACCCCGAGGCGCTGTACTTCGCCGCGCGGGCCCGACTGCGGCGGGCGCCCGAGGCCGCACGCGCGCTGCTCGACCGTTGCGCGGAGGCTGCGCCGATGAGCCCGTGGTGTCCCTTCGGGGGGGCGCTCGGTGCCTTCGAGGCCGGCGACGCCGAGGCCGCGCTGGACGCGGTCCTGCGGGCGCGCGCCCGTTCCCCGCAGACCGTCGAGGTGGCGGCGATCGAGGCCTTGGTGCGGGCGGCGCTCGACGAGGGTGGTCGTGCCCGGCTCCTCGCCGAGGACACGCTGGCGCGCGCGCCGACCCACCCCACGGCCTTGCTGGCGAGCGCCGCGGTTCGCCTGGCCGCGCGCGACGCCGAGGGCGCCCTGGCGACCACACGCGAGGCCGCGCGCAACGCGCCCGACGCCGCCGAGCCCGAGGTGATGTGGGCACGCCTCCTGTTGCTCCAGGGGGACGACGCCGGCGCCGTGTTTCACCTGCAGGCCGCCGTCGCGGCCGATCCTTCCTTCACGGCACCGCGCCGCAAGCTCGCGTATTTGCTCAATCATCTTGGAATCCCAGGCCCCGCGATCGCGCACCTCGGCGTGCTGATCGAGGGCGCGCCGACGGACGCCGATCTAGCGGTCGCGATGGGCATCGCGCTGCTGCAAACGGGGGCCGCCGAGCGCGCCCTGGGGTGGGCCGACGCCGCGCTCGGGCTGCGGCCCGACGATCGCGAGGCCCTGACCTTGCGCGCCCGCAGCCTGATCCACCTGGGCCAGGTCGAGGCCGGACTGGCCACGCGACCTCTGGTGTACGCCGATCCGGTCGAGGGGCCCGCACACCGAATCGCCATCGCCGAGGCCCTCAGCGAGGCCGGCGAGGCCGGGCAGGCAGAGGCCGAGTTCGCCTCCGCCGCCGCGGCGCACCCCGATCGCGCAGACGTGTGGACGGCCTATGGGCTGTGGGTCGTCGGGCAGGGACAACTTCAGCGCGGCGCCGCGCTGTTGCGGCAAGGCGTCGGTCGGGCCCCAGGCGACGCGACCCTGTTCGCGGTGCTGGCCGACGTGCTCGAGCGCCTCGACGACCGCGAGGGCGCCCGCGACGCCCGACTGGCGGCGGCGCGACTCGCGCCCGACGATCCCGACCACGACGACGAGGTGGCGCGACTGGAGCTGGCGCTGGGCGACCCCGAGGCCGCCGTCGCGCGCTGGGAGGTGCTGGTGCGGCGCCACCCGGGCGCCGAGCGCGCGCTCCTTCGGTTGGCAGAGGCCTATCAGGCGCAGGACCGACCGGGGAAGGCGATCGCCGTGCTCGAGCAGCTTCGGGCGCGACGGCCCGATGACGCGGAGTTGCAGGGCAGGTTGGGCGAGCTGCTGCTCATGGTCCGGCGCAAGGACGAGGCGGTGGCGCACCTGGAGGCCGCCCTGGCCGGTGGCGCGGACGCCAGACGCTTTCGTCCTCTGTTGGCGACGGCGTTGGCCGACACCCGCCGACCCGAAGCGGCCGATCGGAACTTCGCCCTGGCGATCGACGAGGACCCCGGCAATCGACCCCTGCGCCTCACCTACGCGGCCTTCAGGGAGATGCTGGGTGACGCGCCCGGCGCCGCGCGTCTGTACCGCGACCAGCTGGCCCGTGATCCGGCGGACGAGGACGCTCGAGAGGGGCTGGCGCGCGCCGTGGGACCCGAGGCCGCGGCCCG
>CALBMW010000584.1 GCA_937896275.1 uncultured Myxococcales bacterium | reverse complement strand
GCTGCGCGTGGAGAGCCGCGCCCGCAGCACGGTCAGCGCCGCGCTGGCGCCCCCGCCGGTGACCAGGGCGGCGACCGTCGCCCCGCCGGCCTGCCAAGCGACCGCGCGCGTCTCGGTCTCACCCACCTGATCGATCGCGGTCGCAAGTCGCCAACTCATGGGCAGCACAATAGCGCCTCGTCCATTGCGAGGCAGCCGCGCCGGTCGCAGGATGGGCGCCATGCGAACCCCAGCCATCTCCCCGAGGCCGCCCGCTCACCTCATCCACCTGCTGCTCGCGCTGGCGCTCTCGGGCTGCGACGACGGCGGCGGCAGCGTGGACGCCTGCGGTGCCAGCGCGGATTGCCCCCGCGAGGCGGTCTGCGTCCAGACCGTCTGCTACGGCTCCGAGTCGGTCGACGGCGATGGGGACGGCGTGCCCGATGGCGTCGAGGACGTGCTGGGCACCGACCGCGCGCGCGCCGACACCGACGGCGACGGGCGGCCGGACGGTGACGAGCTGGTGTACGCGCCGCGCGAAGGGTTGGCCGAGGCGCCCGACAGCGACGGCGATGGCCAGGCCGACGCGCTCGAGAGCGCGACCGAGGACGCGGACGACGACGGCGTGCCCGATCAGGCTGACCCCTGCAACCTGGATCCTTCCTGCCCCGGCGGCGCCGCAGAGGTCTGCAACGGTCGCGACGACGACGGCGATGGCCTCACCGACGAGGGCTTCGACGACGTGGGCGCCGCGTGCGCAGCCGGCGTGGGGGCCTGCGCCGCGAACGGGGTGCGCGCCTGCACCGCCGACGGGAGGGGCGTCGAGTGCAGCGCCCCGATCGGCGCGCCGGCGGCCGAGACGTGCAATGGCGCCGACGACGACTGTGACGGCGAGGTGGACGAGGCGATGGGGCTGGGCGACGCGTGCGTGGTCGGGGTGGGGGCGTGCGCGGTCGAGGGCGTCGTGGCGTGTTCCGCCGACGGCGCGACCCTGTGCGAGGCGTCGGGCGCGGCGGCCGCGGTCGAGGCGTGCGACGATCGCGACAACGACTGTGACGGCGAGGTGGACGAGGATCTGGGCAAGGAGGAGCCCTGCGTCGTGGGCCGCGGGGCCTGTGAGGCGCGCGGGACACGCATCTGTGGTCCGGACGGCGAGGTGATCTGCGACGCCGAGGTGAGCGGCGCGGGGGTCGAGACCTGCAACGGCGCCGACGATGACTGCGACGGGGTGGTCGACGAGGACCTGGGCCTGGGCGCCGCGTGCACGGCGGGGGAGGGCGTCTGTCGAGCCGCGGGCGAGGTGGTCTGCGGCCCGGACGGGGGGGGCGTGTGCAGCGCGTTGCCAGCGCTGGCCGGCGTCGAGGCCTGCAACGGCGCGGACGACGACTGTGATGGCTCGGTCGACGAGGGGCTGATGCTGGCGGGCGTGCCCCTCGCGGGCGCATGCCAGGTGGGCCTGGGGGTGTGCGAGGTCGTGGGCGTCGTGGCATGCGACGCCGGCGGCGACGTGGCGTGCGCCCTGCGCGTGCGGCCACCCGTGCCGAGGGCCGAGGCCTGCGACGCCGTCGATGACGACTGTGATGGCGCCGTCGACGAGGACTTCGACGTGGGCGGCCGGTGCATGGGGGGCGTGGGCGCGTGCGAGGCGGCCGGTCAGTGGTCCTGCGACCGCGCTGGGGGTCGAACCTGCACGGTCGCGAACCCGCCCCAGCCGGGGGTCGAGCTCTGCGGTGGGCTCGACGAGGACTGTGACGGGGCCGTCGACGAGGTCCCCTTCGCGCCCATCCCGTGGAGCGGCCCGAGCAGCTTCGCCCTCGACGTCTGCGCCGCGCGCGCGGTGAGCGACGCGCAGGCCTTCGACCGACTCGACGCTTCGTGCTCGCCGCTGCGGCTGCGCTGGACCGCTGACTGCCCCGATTGCGACGGCGAGCAGTTCGCGCATCACTTCGTGAGCGTCGCGGCCGGGCCCATCGGGCCGCCCTTCAGCAGCGGCGCCGGCGCGCCGGTGGACCTCGACGCTTGCCTGGGCGAGGGCGCGTACCGGCAGCCCGCGATCTTCACGTTCGAGCCGGGCAGCGGATGCGCCTTCGCGGCGGTCGGCATCGAGGCGCCGGCCATCGAGCGCGTCGATGACACGGTGTGCCCGCGGCTGGGGGCCGTGCGCGCGGGCAACGGTGCCTTCGACCGCGCGCTGTTGGGCTGGGACGTCGTCGGCGACACGACCGTCCAGCTCGATCCCTTCGAGCGGCAGATGGCGGCGCGCCTCACCACGCCGGTCGCGCAGTGCGGTGGAGGGGCCAGCCTGGCCACGAAGGTGTCGGTGCCGTTGGCCGTCGGCGCGCCGGGCTGGGGCATTGTCCATCGCGCGACCGGGGCGCCCGCCGATGCCTTGGGGACGGTGATCGACGATGTCTTCCCAGCATCGGGGCGGGCCTTCCCCAACCCGAACGGTTGGACCGAGGCGGCGGTCTGCGTGCCCCCGGAGGCCAACGGTCGGGTCATCGGGGTGCGGATCCAGGCGCCAGGCGGCACGGGCGGCTGCGCGGCGGTCACGGGATCGCAGTTCTTCGTCGACGACGTGCGCCTGGAGCGCGTCGCGGGCTGCCCCGGTCGTGCCGGCGGCCTGCTGGACTCGAACGGCGACTTCGGCTTCGGCCTCAACGCCTGGGTGCCGTCCGGCGACGCGCGGCCGGCGCTCGATCCGAGCGACCGCGGCAACACCGTGACCGCGCTGCAAGGAGCGGCCGGGTGCGGCACCGGCGGCGGGGTGGCGGGTCGCGTCGCGCCCGGCGCGGTGCGCGCGGGTCGGGCGATCGTGTTCCGCGCCCAGGGCAATGCGTCGGGTCGGTTCGGCGTCTCGGTCGGGACCACCGCGGTCCTCCGATCGACGCCGGACGTCGCCAGCGGTCAATGGGCCGAGTTTCGCCAGTGCGTGTCACCCCTCGAGCAGTCGCCGGTGGTCGATCTGCGCTTCGATGTGAGCGCGACCGGCGTGTGCGCGAACAACCTCGCCTACCGGGTGCTGATCGACGACGTGCGCGTCGTGGGCGACGCCGGGTGTGCCGGCATCTGAGGAGGGCGCGCACGGGTGTCCCGGGCCGGCGCCCGAACGGAAGGCCGTGGCGCATCGACCAGCCCCGTAGGGTGTACCCGGAAGCGGTGCCGGAAGAAGTGCTGCCGGAAGAAGTGCCTGGCACTTCTTTGCCCCGGAAGAAGTGCTGCCGGAAGAAGTGCCAGGCACTTCTTTGCTGCCGGAAGAAGTGCCTGGCACTTCTTTGCCCCGGAAGAAGTGCCAGGCACTTCTTTGCCCCGGAAGAAGTGCCAGGCACTTCTTTGCTGTCCGGCCCTTGCCGAAGAAGTGCCAGGCACTTCTTTGCCGTCCGGCCCTTGCCCGCGTGCGACGGCGGCGGCGGCGTCGACGCCCGTGGCGCCCACGCCGATGGCCCCGGCGAGGGATTCTGCGTCCGGACGGTCAGCCACAGGTCCGAGTCGGGACTGTCCGGGCCGAGGTACTCGTTGCGTCCGGCGCGCGCCAGCGAGGATGCTGGCGCTCGACCGAAGGAAAAGGGGGCAGCGTGAGCCGACAAGGGATCTTGGCGTTCGTCGGGTTGCTGGCCGCGTGGGGCTGCAACGGCGGCGCGGACCCGGTCGATGGCGGCGCAGAGGCTTCGGCCGGTGACGCGGCCGACGCCAGCGCGGTCGCGGACGCGAGCTCGAGGTTTGACGCGACGCCGTCGGACGCCGGCCCGTCGGACGCCGGGCAGTCGGACGCCACCCCGTCGGACGCCACCCCGTCGGACGCCACCCCGTCGGACGCCGGCCAGTCGGACGCCGGCCAGTCGGACGCCAGCCAGTCGGACGCCGGCCCGTCGGACGCCTCTCCGCTCGACGCCGCTCAGTCGGACGCCTCGGCCGCCGCTCCACCCGACGCCGGCCAGCCCCGGGACGCCGCGCTGCCGTGCCCGTCGGGCGATCCGGGGGCGCGACCGATCATCGCGCTCGAGTGGGAGGGCACGTGGGAGACGCACCTGCCGCCGGGCTTCGCCGAGCCCGAGCTGGCCCTGGACGACCGGGTCCAGCCTCCGCCGCGGGTCTCCGAGATCCGGGTCGAGCACCTGGTGCCCGAGCGCCCCGTCGACGTGTCCGAGGAGCTTTGCCCTGCCGCGCTGGCGACCGCCCGGCTGCGGCCCGATGGGGTCGACGCCGAGGTGATCGCGGCGCGCGTCATCGCGGGAGGGGATGGCCTGTCGCGGACGGCGCTGGTCACGCTGCCGGTCGGGCAGGCCACGCTGGCGCTGATCGCGCAGGGCGCGTCGAACCTGGACCTCGGACCTGGTCGGTGGTGGATCCTCTTCGAGCCCGCGACGGGGCCGCAGCGCATCTGGCTGGCGCCAGCGGAGGCGGGCGCCGAGGCGTGGACCGTGCCGGGCGTGCCCGACATGCCGGGGACGGTGGCGCTGGTGCGCTCGGCGTGGCTCCGCGCGGATCGCGGGGTCACGCACGCCGCGCCGGGCTTCTCGAGCGGCTGGAGGTTCGTCGCCGAGCGATGGTACGCGGCCACGATCCTCGACCTCGCCGAGCCGGTGTCGCTGTGGCCCGCCGGCGTGGACGCCGTGCCACCGCCGCGGGTGGCGCTCGACGGGCTGGTCCTCGACTGGGACGCGCCGGCCGGGCTGGTGGCGGTGCCTCGGGATGGGGTCGTCGGGCAGGTGGAGGCGCCCTGCGGGGCCAGGCTGGTGCTCACGCCGGTCGGCTTCGTCGAGGCCGACGTCGGTGACGTCACGGGGCTCGGGCCGCCGGGGTCGCACGGCATCGAGGTCGAGTGCCAGGGCGAGACGACGGCCGTCCCGATCGCGCTGCGCTCCATGAACGGTCGGGAGGGCGCGATGCGGCTCGCAATCGGCATCGAGGATGGGGCTCAGGAAGGGGGTGCGCCGTGAAGCGCCTGACCATGCTTCTGTGTCTCGCCGCCGCGGTGGGGGCGTGTGACGACGCGGGGGGCGATCTGGACGGAGGGGCCGACGGCGGCCGCACCGACGGCGCGGTGGGCGGGGACGCGGGCGCACCGGACGCCGCCGGGCGTGACGGGACAACCGGTGACGCGACGGCCGGTGACGCGACGGCCGGTGACGCGACGGCCGGTGACGC
>CALBMW010000583.1 GCA_937896275.1 uncultured Myxococcales bacterium | reverse complement strand
GCTGACCTACTTCCTGACTGTCTTCGGCACCTTCCTCACGCGATCCGGCCTCATCGACTCCGTGCACACCTTTGCCCAGAGCGACATCGGCGGTTACTTCACCGTGGCGCTCACCGTGCTGGCGCTCTTCTCCTTCGGCATCGTCATCTGGCGTGTCCGCGACGGCTCGCTGCGCAGCGAGGCCCGCGTCGACAGCCTGTTCAGTCGCGAGGGCGTGTTCCTGCTCAACAACCTCGTCCTGCTCGGCTGCATGGGCGTCGTGATGTTCGGCACGCTCGGTGAGAAGATCAGCTCCTACTTCTGGCAGGAGACCAAGTACACCGCGCCGTGGTTCAACACGTGGATGGTGCCCGGCGGGCTGGCGCTGCTGTTGCTCATGGGGATCGGCCCGTTGATCCCATGGCGCAAGACGACCTGGAAGGCCTTCCGGCGCAACTTCGCCATCCCGGTGGTCGTGGCCGCGGCGCTGACCGCGCTGATGTACAGCATCGACGCCTACCACCTGAAGACGCACCTGGCCGCCACCGACGTGCCCTTCGGCAAGGTGCCCCTCGGCCGCCTGCCGCTGGTGGCCGAGCTGACCGGTGTCTACGCGCTGCTCGGCTTCTACGGCGTCTTCTTCGTCGGCTACACGCTCTTGGTTGAGTTCCTGCGCGGCGCGAAGGTGCGAGCGCGGTCGGCCGGAGAGAGCTTCGTCACCGCGCTCTGGCGCCTGCCCACCAAGAATCGGCGGCGCTACGGCGGCTACCTGACGCACCTCGGCTTCGCCGGTCTCTTCCTGGGCTTCATCGGCACCGGCCTCAAGACCGAGGTCGACCTCACCTTCGACCAGAAGGGCGCCACGCACGTCATCGAGGACACTCAGCTGACCTTCAAGGGCATCGAGCGCGGCGAGACCTCGGAGTACATCCAGTGGGACGCCGTCTTCGACGCGCACCTGCTCAACGCCGACGGTAGTCCGGGCAAGTACCTGGGCGAGCTGCGGCCCGCGCGGCGCAACTACACCGGCGCCAACGTGCGCATGTCGCGGGTGACGACCGAGCGCGACGAGATCGTCCGCGCCAGCGGCAACGTCTACCTGGCGCTGGTCTCGTTCCGGCCCGGCTTCGACACGGCCGAGATCATGGCTCACTTCAACCCGATGATCATTTGGATGTACCTGGGCGGCGCCATCCTGCTCCTGGGCGTGGCGTTCTCGTTGTGGCCCGAGGCGCAGCCCTACCCGGTCTTCGCGGCGGCGCGAAGGAAGCGGAAGGCCGCGCCCGGGGCGGCGAGCGCCGACGAGCCGGCGCTCGCTCGCAACCAGGTCGACTGAAAACCCTACGAACGAAGGCACTTCGAGCAATGCTCCTGTTCCTCGCCATCGGGGCCGGGTTGGCCTCCGTCTACCTCATCGCGCAGGCCGTCCGCCCGCTGCTCGAATCGACGGTGGTCACCGCCGCCGACTGGGAGCGCGTCGAGGACGAGTCTGCGGACCTCCTGGCCCGACGTGACCGTCTGGTCGACGAGCTGCGGGACCTCGAGTTCGAGGCGGCGCTCAACAAGGTCGACGCCAACGACTTCGCGGCGCTGCGCGCACGGTACGAGTCCGAGGCCGTGGCCCTGGTGCGGACGCTCGACGAGCGCGCCGCCCAGTTCGGCGACCGCATCTCGGCGGCCGTCGAGGCGCGGCTCAACCCCGAGCAGGCGCCCGCCGCCGATGAGGCGCCACCGGCGCCGGTGAGGCTGGGCAAGAAGCCGGACGTGCCGGCGACGCCCCGGATCGACGAGCCCGAGGCGGGCGGCCTCGCCTGTGGTGAGTGCGGCGCGGGCGTCGTGGCGGACGACGCGTTCTGCGACGCCTGTGGCGCCCCGCAACGTCGCGCCTGCGCCGACTGCGGCACCGAGAACCGCCGTACGGCGCGTTTCTGCCGTTCCTGCGGGACCGGCCTGCAGGAGGGGGCGGCATGAGGTCGGCGCGCATGGCGTGGATGATCCGGTCGACGCTGACCGTCGCGGCGATGCTGGTGGCGACGGCGATCACCGCGTTGACGGCCTCGCCGGCCGCGGCGCAGCCCAAGGGGGGAGGCGGCCTGCCGCCCTTCCTGGCCAAGATGCAGCGTCACCCGATGACGGTCGCGGTGAAGATGCCCCGACCCGGCGGCGGCCTCGACCCCGCGGGCGCCGGCCTGACGGTGGGCGTCACCATCCAGGCGGCGGGCTCCAAGGTCAGCGAGTACACCGCCGTCACCGACGAGCAGGGTGAGGCGCGCTTCGCCGCCGTGCCCTCGAACCCCGAGGTGCAGGGCGCCATCACCTACGCGGTACAGGTCGATCACGGCGGCGTGCGCTTTCCCTTCGATCTGGATGGCGTCCCGGGCGACGAGGCCCGCGTGGAGGTCGTCGTCACGGCGGTCACGACCGATCTCGCGACCGTCGAGGCCGATCACTCGATCATCGAGCTCTTCCCGGACGAGGAGTCCATCGTCGTCCGCCACCAGCTGACGCTGCTCAACACGGGCGACAAGACGGTCGACCTGGGCGCGTTGCCGGGGGGCGGCCTCAAGCTGTCGATGCCGGTGGGCGCCAAGCACCCCGAGCTGCACGACGAGAACGATCCGATGGCCGAGGTGCGCGGCACCGACGTCTTCTTCAAGGGAGCGCTGCTGCCCTCGTCGATGGGCCAGCCGGCCGTGCTGCAGGTCGTCTACACGCTCGACTATGACGGCGCGACCTGGGACTTCGACCAGACGCTGCCGGTGCCGGTGCGCGGGGCCATGGTGGTGGCGCCCCAGGACAAGCAGGACAACCAGCGCGTCGCGGTGCCGCTCGAGCTGACCACCGTCGGCGCCTACGGCGCGGTGTCGCCCAGCACGCTGCCGGGCGGGGAGACCTTCCAGGTGCTGCGCTCCGACGGGGCGCGCTTGGCGGCCGGTGAGGCCTTCCGCTTCCGCATCGGCAACGTGCCTGCGCCCTCCAAGGTGGGCCACTGGGCCATGTTGGGGGCCTGCGTGGCGGTGGCGCTGCTGGTCCTCTTCGGCTTTCGGCGCGAGGCCGGCGCCAAGCCCCGACTGTCCAAGGCGCACCTGGTCACCGAGCGCGACCGCTTGGTCCGCGCCCTGGCCCGCATGCGCAAGGCGGTGGACCGCGGCAGGATGAGCGAGGCCCGTTTCGAGCGCGAGCGTGAGGCGATCACCGCGCGGCTCGTCTCGCTCTATCGGGCGCTGGATCGGCTGGAGCCTCGGTGAGCCAAGCCTCCGCGGGGGCCGCGCTCTGTGTGCGCGGCCTGAGCCGCGTCTATGACGATCACTATGCGCTGGTCGCGCTCGACGCGACCTTCCCCCCCGGGACGATCACCGCCCTGCTGGGGCCCAACGGCGCGGGCAAGTCGACCCTGATGGGCATGCTCTCGACCCTCATGCGCCCCACCGAGGGCGAGATCCGGCTGGGGGACGCCCCGCTGACCGACGCCCCGAAGGTCCGCGGACGCATCGGCTACGTGGGTCACCGCACCATGCTCTACGGGCCGCTGACCGCCCGCGAGAACCTCAGCTTCTTCGCGCGCTTGTACGGGGTGCCCGAGGCGGCGTCGCGGGTGGACGCGGCCTTGGTCGACGTCGGGCTCGGACGCGACGGCGACCGGCCGGTCGATGGCTTCAGCCGGGGCATGGCCCAACGCCTGACGCTGGCCCGAGCCCTCCTGTCGGACCCCGATCTGCTGCTGCTCGACGAGCCCTTCACCGGCCTCGATCAGCAGGGCCTCGAGGTGGCCTCGCGCCTGGTGCGCAAGCGACGCGAGGCCGGGGCGGTGGTGGTGCTCGCCAGCCACGATCTGGCGCTCACCGGCACGGTCTCCGATCGCGCGCTCATCCTGCGACGGGGCCGCAAGGTCTACGAGGGTCCGCTCAACGGCGATCTGGGCGCGCTCTACGCCAAGCACACGGGAGAGGCGGCATGACCCCGCCCAACTTCGGTGGGGTGGTGATGGCCGTGCTCGCCAAGGATCTGCGGACCGAGCTGCGCTCGAAGCAGACCTTGATGACCATGGTCATGTTCGGCCTCGTCCTCACCTTCATCTTCGCCTTCGCCTTCGTGAGCGATCCGGTGACCAACCGCAAGGTCATCCCCGGCGCGCTCTGGGGCTCGCTGCTGTTCACCGGCACCTTGGGCGTGGGGCGCACGTTCGCGCGCGAGGCCGAGCTCGGCGCCTTCGCCGCCCTGGTGCTGTCGCCGGCCGATCGCGCGGCCGTGCTGCTGGGCAAGATGCTCGGCAACCTGGCCATGAGCGTGATGGTGATGACGCTGGTCACGCCGCTGCTGGCGATCATGCTGCGTGTGGACATGACGGACGTCGCAGGTATCATCGCGCTGCAGCTGGGCCTCGGCGCGCTCGGCTTCGCGGTGGTCGGCACGCCCCTGGCGGTGATGGCGGTCAACGCCCGCTTCGCCGAAGTGCTCCTGCCGATCGTGGTCTTCCCGCTCGTCACGCCGGTGCTCATCGCGGGCGTAAAGGGCACCAGC
>CALBMW010000582.1 GCA_937896275.1 uncultured Myxococcales bacterium | reverse complement strand
GGGCCTGAAGAAGTGCCTGGCACCTCGATTCGGGCCTGAAGAAGTGCCTGGCACCTCGATTCGGCAGGGCCTGAAGAAGTGCCTGGCACCTCGATTCGGCACCTCGATTCGGGCCTGAAGAAGTGCCTGGCACCTCGATTCGGAAGAAGTGGCACCTCGATTCGGGCCTGAAGAAGTGCCTGGCACCTCGATTCGGAAGAAGTGCCTGGCACCTCGATTCGGCACCTCGATTCGGCACCTCGATTCGGGCCAACCAGAAGAAGTGCCAGGTACTTCGATTCGGCACTTCGACTCGGTCGAGGACGCGATCCCGCTCGGGACGGCGCTGGCCAAAGCGCGCGGCCCGTGCATCCCGGGCCCCAATCGCGCCATCATCCGCCCCATGAACGAGCCGACACGACGCGATGGACTGAAGCTGATCGCCGCGGCGGGCGCCGTGGCCGCCACCGCGTGCGGGCCGGCGCGAACCCCGGAGGCCAAATCGATGAAGAGCGACGCCGCGACCGAGCCTGTTCAGGTCGTCACCCACATGGTGCCCCTGGGCTTCCCCTGGGCCACCCGCGACCCCTTCCTGTTCTGCGTGCACCACGACGACCGCTACCCGGCCGGCAACGACCAGTTCGGCCCCGCAGCCTCGTTGGCGGGGCGACGGCTGGGCATGGACTTCGAGATCCGCGATGGCTGGCGCATGTACCACGGCCAGGTGGTGCCGGGCTTTCCCCAGCACCCTCACCGCGGCTTCGAGACCGTGACGGTGGTGCGCCACGGGCTGCTGGACCACGCCGACAGCCTCGGCGCGGCCGCGCGCTATGGCGAAGGTGACGTGCAGTGGCTGACCGCCGGGCGGGGCATCCTGCACGCCGAGATGTTCCCGCTCCTCGACATGACTGGCCCGAACCATGTGGAACTATTCCAGATTTGGCTCAACCTGCCCGCCGCGCGGAAGATGGTCGACCCCCACTTCTCGATGCTCTGGGATCGAACCATCCCGCGGGTCGAGGTGAAGGACGAGTCCGGTCGCCCCACGCACCTGACCCTCGTCGCCGGGCGCTACGGCGAGGCGACCCCGCCGGCACCGCCGCCCAACTCCTGGGCGGCGCAGGCCGACGCGGACGTGGCCATCTGGACCCTGCGCATGGCCCCGGGCGCTCGCTTCACGCTGCCCCCCGCGGCGCCGGGGACCGAGCGATCGCTCTACTTCTTTCAGGGCCAGGCGCTGCGCGTCGGCGGCACGGCGATCAGGCCCGACCACCGCGCCGATCTGCGGGCCGACGTGCCCGCGACGCTCGAAGCCGGCCCCGACGAGACCCAGGCCCTGCTGCTGCAAGGGCGCCCGATCGGCGAGCCCGTCGTGCAGCACGGTCCCTTCGTGATGAACACCGCGGCCGAGATCCGGCAGGCCTACGCCGACTACCAGCGCACGCGCTTCGGCGGATGGCCCTGGCCCAGCGACGATCCGGTGCACGGCCGCGACCACCGCTTCGCACGCCACGCCGACGGACGCAGAGAGGGCCCCGCCTGACGCGCGCGTCAGGGCAGCGGCAGCTCCTCGGGCGCGCGGTCGAAGGCGGCGAAGTCGTCCACGCGATCCGCCAGGCCCGGGCAGTCGATGAAGGGGTTCCGGTTGCCCTGCACGGTCGCGATGGCGTCGTTGCGGGCACGCTCGCGCGCGTCGACGGGATCGGCCGCGTCCCAGGCCCGCAGCACCGCCTCCTCGTCGTCGCGGATGTCCGCGCCCCAACGCACCGAGAAGTAGAGCAGCCCCCGGGCCACGTCGCCGCGCCGCGCCAGCCGCACCTGGAAGACCATCTCGCCGTTCGCGTCGCGCCCCAGGATCGACGGCATGTGATCCAGGACGCGATCGCTGACCACCTCGCCGAAGCGCAGGCTGCCACGGGCGCTGTTGGCCAAGGCGTCCGCCGGGAACAGGTGATGGATGTCGGACTGCTCGTGCTCGTAGAGCGCGCCCTCTTGATCGGCGTCCATGCGGGCGCGCGGCCAGGTGTGCTCGCAGTTGACGTCGCTGTCGTCGGGCTCCGCGTCGGGACCCGTGGCGACGAAGCGACCGGTGTAGACGCACTCGACCCCGGGCGGGCCGCCGCCCGGCGGGGCGGCGCGTTCGACGCGGGTGAACATCAGGTGGCGTGCCGTGGTGTAGCGGTTGAGGTTGCCGCCCAGGTCGACCGTAGGCTCGATGGGGCGGTAGTCGGCCGAGAGCCGGCCCTGCAGCGCCTCGCGCAGCGACAAGCCGCTCAGCTCGCCGAAGCAGGCGACGGGGTGCACCACGCCGAGGTCGGGCGAGGCGGCGTCGGGCTCGGTCCGAGCGTCTTGCTCGGCCGCGTCAGGGCCCGCGTCGGCCGGGAGGCCCCGATCGCGGATCGGCCCCTCGGCGTCCAGGACGGGCGACATCGCGTCGGGGCCGGGCACCTCGCCGTCGACGACCGGGACGAAGGCGTCCTCCGCGGGGGTGCCGCGGTCCAGCGCTCCCGCGGCGTCGGCCTCGGCCGGGCCGTCGCCGCCGGCGTCGTCACAGCCCGCCGCCCACGCGCTCAGCGCGAGCAGGGTCCCCATCGCGATCCTGTGCTGCATCCGCATGGCCGCCGAGGGTAGCGACCCGCCCCTGGTCCTGCCAACCACGGCACCGCCGAGCCGTTGACGCCCGCGCCCGCAGGGGCGAAAGTGCCGCCATGGCCGAGCTACGACCCTACCCATTCGGTGCCCTCGTCACCCGCATGTTCCGGGAGCTGGACGAGCGGCAGAGCGTCTTCGACCTGCCCGTGCGCAAGATGTACCGCGGCGATCCGCACCGCGATCTGTCGGTGCGATTCCAAGGCCACCACGCCTCGACCGCCCTCGGGCCCGCGGCCGGTCCGCACACCCAGATGGCGCAGAACATCGTGCTGTGCTTCCTGGGCGGCTGCCGCGTGATGGAGCTGAAGACCGTCCAGATCATGGACACCCTTCAGCTGCCCCGGCCCTGCATCGACATGCAGACCGTCGGCTACAACGTGGAGTGGTCGCAGGAGCTGAAGCTCGAGGAGAGCCTCGACGAGTACGTCAAGGCGTCGATGCTCATCGAGATGCTCGTCGCCAGCGGACGCCTCGACCTGGCGCCCGGCTACGAGCGCTTCGTCTTCGACATGAGCGTCGGCTACGACCTCGCGGGCATCCGCACCGACCGCGTGCAGGCCTTCATCGCCGGCCTGCGCGACGCGGGCCCGGTGATCGACCGTCTGCGCAAGCAAATCCCGAGTGAGTACGGCCACTTACGCGACATCGACTTCAACCGGAGCCTCTCGGACACGCTGACGTTGAGCACCTTCCACGGGTGTCCGCCGGAGGAGATCGAGCTCATCATGCGGCACCTGCTGGCCGACCTCGGCCTGCACGCCATCGTGAAGCTCAACCCCATGCTGCTGGGCCCCGACCGCTGCCGCGCGCTGCTGAACGACCAGCTCGGCTATGGCGACGTCCACGTGCCCGACACCGCCTTCGAGCGCGACGCGAAGTGGCCCCAGGTGCAGAGCTTCTGCGAGCGCCTCGGCGCCCTCGCCGACGAGCGCGGGCTGGGCTTCGGGGTCAAGTTCACCAACACCCTCATCGTCTCGAACCACCGCGACTTCTTCCCCGCCAGCGAGAAGGAGATGTACCTCTCGGGCGCCCCGCTGCACGTGCTGGCGATGAACCTCGTGGGGCAGTTCCGGGGCACCTTCGGCGACCGCTGGCCCATCTCGTTCTCGGCGGGCATCGACAAGGCCAACTTCGCCGACGCGGTCGCGCTGGGGCTGTGCCCGGTCACGACCTGCAGCGATCTGCTCAAGACCGGCGGCTACGGCCGCGCGCCCGCCTATCTGGCGGGCCTGTCTCAGCGCATGGCGGCGCTGGGGGCGTCCACGCTCGACGAGTACGTCATCCGGGCCTACGACCGCGGTGAGGCCGCCCTGGCGTCGGTGGGGCTGGCCGCCGACGACCCGGCGCGCGCGGCGAGCCTGGCGGCCCTGCGCGACGGCGGCGATCTGCGGGCGGCCGCGGG
>CALBMW010000581.1 GCA_937896275.1 uncultured Myxococcales bacterium | reverse complement strand
CGCGCTACGCCTTCTACCGTCGCCTCGTGGCCTGCTGGGACGCCTTCGCGGGCGCACCCGAGGTCGAGGCCTGCGACATCCTGCTCGTCGACCGCGTGCTCGAGGTCGAGGGCGCCCCCGCCGCCGGCTTTGGCCCCATCGAGACCGAGTACGACAACGACAGCCCCTGCGACAGCCGCGCGTTGGCGGCGGGTGGCTTCTCGCCCGAGGACGTCGACGTGCTCGACGAGTTGTTCGGCGGCTGCTCGGACCTGAACCTGAACCGCGTGAACCTGTGGTGGACCGACCGCTTCGTCCCGGGCGGCGTGTGGTGCCTCTTCTACGCGCCGCAGAAGACGGGCTTCGGCTTCCCGCAGGACGCCCGGCAGGCGCTGGTCGTCGAGCGCTGCGACGTCTCCATCATCGAGTGAGTAACGCCCGGCGGCGGCGCCCGTAGCACGGGGCGCCAAGGGCGAGGAAGAGAGCCATGCCGGGACGCTCCCCCCCACGCCACGTCGTGATCATCGGCAACGGCGTCGCCGGGGTCACCACCGCGATGACGCTGCGCAAGCGCGACCGCGGCTGCCGCATCACGCTCATCTCGGGCGAGTCCGACGACTTCTACAGCCGTCCGGCGCTCATGTACCTCTACATGGGCCACATGCGCTTCGAGCACGTGCGGCCCTATGAGGCGTGGCACTGGAAGAGGCAGCGCATCGAGCGCGTACGCGCCTGGGTCGACCACGTCGACGTGCAGGCGAAGCAGCTGCGCTTCACCGACCGACCGCCGATGAACTACGACCAGCTCGTCATCGCCACCGGCTCGGTGCCCAACAGGTTCGGTTGGCCGGGGCAGGATCTGGCCGGGGTGCAGGGGCTGTGCACGCTCCAGGATCTCGAGAGCCTCGAGCGCCTCTCACCCACCATCGAGCGCGGCGTGATCGTGGGCGGGGGCCTCATCGGCGTCGAGCTGGCCGAGATGCTCCACAGCCGCGGCAAGAAGGTCACCATCCTGGCCCGCGAGCAGTCTTACTGGGACAACGCCCTGCCGCGCGAGGAGGCCGATCTGGTGGGCCGCGTCATCCGCGCGGCGGGCGTGGAGCTTCGCTGCTCGACCCAGCTGAAGGAGATCGTCGACGACGGCCAGGGACGCGCCTGCGCGGTGGTGACGGGCGAGGGCGAGCGCATCGACTGTCAGTTCGTGGGCCTCACCGCAGGCGTGAGCCCCAACCTGGGCGCGCTGAAGGGGTCCGACGTGCCCACCGGGCGCGGGGTGCTGGTCGACTTCTCGTTCCGCACGACGGTGCCCGACGTCTTTGCCTGCGGTGACTGCGCCGAGCTGGTCGTCACCGACGGCGGC
>CALBMW010000580.1 GCA_937896275.1 uncultured Myxococcales bacterium | reverse complement strand
GCCATGACCGCCTGCACGTCGGCGCGGGTGATGGCCCCGGCGACGCCCGTCCCCGTCACCGCGCTCAGATCGATGGCGTGCTCGGCCGCCATGCGCCGGGCCACGGGCGTCACCCGCAGCCTTGGGACCGCCCGCGGACCGGGCCGCGAGACCCCTCGCGAAGCCTGGGGCGTCGCCGGGACCGACAGCTCCCAGGGGGGCACAGGCGTCACCGGCGCAGGCGTCACTGGCGCAGGCGTCACTGGCAGCCTCACAGGGGCCGCCGCAGGGGCCGCCGCCACGCCCGCCGCGCCCGCAGACGCGGCGCCGCCCTCACCGATGATCGCCAGCACCGTGCCCACCGGCACCCGTTGCCCCGGCTCCACGCACAGCGTGCGCACCACGCCGTCCGCCGAAGACTCAACGTCCACGTCGGCCTTGCTGGTCTCGATCACCACCACGACGTCACCGCGGCGCACGGCGTCGCCGGGGCGCACCTTCCACGCCACGACCCGTCCGGCGTCCATGTCCGCGCCCAGCGAGGGCATGCGCAGCTCAGCCATCGGTCGCCCCTTCGCCGCCCGTGACCAGCCGCCGCGCCGCCGCGACGATGTCCTCGACCTGCGGCACCGCTGCCTGCTCGAGGTGCCGCGGGTAGGGCACGGGCACCTCGACGCCACACAGCCGCGCCACGGGCGCGTCGAGGTCGAAGAAGGCCTGCTCCTGGATGCGCGCGCAGACCTCGGCCGCGATGCCCACGCTGCGCCACGCCTCGTCGAGCACCAGCGCGCGGTGCGTCTTATGGACCGAAGCCATCACGGTGGCGTCGTCCAAGGGCCGCAGCGTGCGAAGGTCGACGACCTCGACCGAGATGCCCTCGCCCGCCAGCGCCTCGGCCGCGGCCAGGGCCTTGTGCACCATCGCGCTGTAGGCCACCACGGTGACGTCGTCTCCCAGCCGCCGCACCGCCGCGCGGTCCAGATCCACCGGACCCGCGTCCGGCGCGAGCGTGGCTTCGAGGTTGTAGAGCGCCGCGTGCTCGAAGATGACCACCGGATCGGGATCGCCCAGGGCCGTCCACAGCATGCCGCGCGCGTCCTCGAGCGTGGCGGGCGCCACGACCCTGATGCCGGGGATGTGCGCGTAGTATCCCTCGAGGCTGTGGCTGTGCTGCGCCGCCAGCTGACGGCCGGCCCCCGTCGCCATCCGGATGACCAGCGGCACGTTGAGCTGGCCCCCCGACATGTGCAGCAGGGTGGCCGCGTTGTTGAGCACCTGATCCAGACACAGCAGGCTGAAGTTGACGGTCATGACCTCGACGATGGGCCGCAGGCCACCGAGGGCGGCCCCGATGCCGGCCCCTACGAAGCCGGACTCGGACAGCGGCGTGTCGCGGATGCGCGCCGGGCCGAAGGCGTCGAGGAAGCCCTTGCTGCAGGCATAGGTGCCGCCGTAGCGCCCCACGTCCTCGCCCATCAAGAACACGCGATCGTCGTTCAGCAAGGCCTCGCGCATGCCCAGCCGCACCGCCTCGCGAAGGGTCGTGGGGCCGGCGGGGTTGGTCAGCGGGGCCGGCGGCGGCGACACCGGCGGGCGCTCATCCGAGGAGACCCAACGCGTCAACTGCTCCACCGGCTCCCAGCTGCCCGCCTCGGCGAAGTCGACCGCCGCCTGGATCTCGGCGGCGACGGCGTCCTCGATGCGCTGCAGGGCCGCGTCATCGAGCAACCCCGCCCGCCGCAGGGCAGCGTCGAAGCGCCGGATGGGCCCCTTGGCCTTCCACGCCTCGACCTCGGCCTGGTCGCGGTACAGCTCCGGATCGAACATCGAGTGCGGCCTGAAACGATAGGTCCGAAGCTCGAGGAACACCGGCCCGCCGCCCTCGCGCACCGTCGCCGCCGCGTGGCGCGCCGCGCGCTCCACCGCCAGCACGTCCATGCCGTCCACGGGCCACGCGGTGACCTCGTAGCTCGCCGCC
>CALBMW010000579.1 GCA_937896275.1 uncultured Myxococcales bacterium | reverse complement strand
GGCCCTCTACCCGCAGGCGCAGCGTTTCTTCGGCTTCGACGCGGTGACCTCGCGCTTCGACGAGGCCGGCGGCGCCTTCGACCTCACCTTGCGCGAGCCGCTCGCCCCGGGCTGGCCGGCGGGCGCGTCGCTCCGGGTCGGCGTCACGTGGTACGGCGACTTCGTGCTGACGTCCCTTTGCCTGCCGCCGCTCCGGGGTGCCAACGCGCCGCGGCTCTGGTAAGACGTGCGCGTACTTCGCGTCGCCCCCGGCGGGTGACCACCACGGACCGACAGGAGACGACCGATGAGCGCGTTCGAGACCGAGGTGGCCGACATTCAAGCGTGGTTCGACAGCCCGCGCTTCGAGGGCACCCTGCGCCTTTACTCGGCCGGCCAGGTCGCGCAGCAGCGCGGCACGATTCGTACCGAGTATGCGGTGGCCAAAGATGCGGCCGACGCTTTCCACGCCCTGCTGCGGCAGCGCTTCGCGCAGCGGCGATCCATCACCACCTTCGGCCCCTATTCGCCGGGGCAGGCCGTCTCGATGCGGCGCCAGGGCCTCGAGGGCATCTACCTCGGCGGCTGGGCGACGTCGGCGAAGGGCTCGAGCGACGAGGATCCCGGCCCCGACCTGGCCAGCTACCCGCTCAGCCAGGTGCCGAACGAGGCGGCCGGGCTGGTGCGGGCGCTGCTGGCCGCCGACCGCAACCAGAAGTACGCCCGCGCCCGCATGACCGACGAGCAGCGCGCCGCCACGCCCGAGGTCGACTTTCGTCCGTTCATCATCGCCGACGCCGACACCGGGCACGGCGGTGACCCCCACGTCCGCAACCTCGTCCGGCGCTTCGTCGAGGTGGGCGTGCCCGGCTATCACATCGAGGACCAGCGGCCTGGCACCAAGAAGTGCGGCCACCAGGGTGGCAAGGTGCTGGTCGCCGAAGACGAGCAGATCAAGCGGCTCAACGCGGCGCGCTTCCAGCTCGACGTGATGGGCGTCGCGGGCATCATCGTCGCCCGCACGGACGCCGAGGCCGCCACCCTGCTGGACGGCCGCAGCGACGAGCGCGACCAACCCTTCATCCTCGGCTCGACCAACATCGACCTGCCCACGTACAAGGTCGCCGTGCTGGCGCTTCACCGCGCCCTGAACGGGCTGGGGCTCACCGACATCAGGGGGCACCTGCTCTACGCGGTGTCGGAGGACGAGTACGCGGCCGCGGACAAGTGGCTCGGGCGCACCGGCATCAAGTCGGTGCTCGATGAGCGGGCGCGGGCGTGCATCGCCCAGGGTGGGTCGGGTGCCGGCGAGGTGCTCGAGCAGGCTGCGGACAAGCTGGTCGACGCGTGGCAGGCCGAGGCGGGGCTCAAGACCTACGGGCAGGCGGTCTCGGACGTCCTCGAGTTCCGCACCAACGAGGGCGAGACCTGCGAGATGAGCGTCGCGGACTGGCGCGCCTTCGCGCGGACGGCGTCCTTCCACGCGGCGAGGCAGCGCGCGCGGCAGCTCGGCCTGCACGTGATCTGGGACTGCGAGCACGCCAAGACGCCCGAGGGCTTCTATCAGGTGCGCGGCGGCATCGACTTCGCGATCGCCAAGTCCCTCGCCGCGGCCCCCTTCTGCGATCTGCTGTGGATGGAGACCAAGACCGCCGATCTGGAGGACGCCGCCCGCTTCGCCGAGGCCATCCACGCGCAGTTCCCGCACAAGATGTTGGCCTACAACTTGTCACCCTCGTTCAGCTGGGACACGACCGGGATGAGCGAGGACCAGATGAAGGCCTTCCCCGATGAGCTGGGCAAGCTGGGCTTCGTCTTCAACTTCATCACCTACGGTGGGCACCAGATCGATGGCCTGGCGGCCGAGGAGTTCTCCGCGGCGCTGATGCAGGAGGGCATGCTGGCCCTCGCCCGGCTGCAGCGGAAGTTCCGCTTGGTCGAGTCGCCCTATCGCACGCCCCAGACGCTGGTCGGTGGACCGCGGGCGGACGGCGCCCTGGCCGCCTCGTCGGGCCGCACCGCCACCACCCGGGCCATGGGGAAGGGCTCGACCCAGTACCAGCACCTGGTGCAGACCGAGGTGCCACCGAAGCTGCTCGAGGGCTGGCTGGAGCGCTGGAGCGCCCACTACGATCTGCCTCGCCTGCGGGTGGAGCTGCGGCCTCACCGCGCCGGCTCGACCCTGCTCGAGCTGCGGGTGCTCGACAGGACCGGGGAGCGCGTCGCGAACGTGATCTTCTCGACGATCCAGGACCGCAACGGCCGCCTGATCCTCTCGGTCCGCGACCAGAACACCATCGACCCCTCGCTGCGCCGCAAGCGGCTGATGACCCTGCTGCACCTGTTCTTGCTGCACCGCTACAAGGGCACGGCGGTCCACTACCTGAGCCCCACCGAGGACAACGCCCAGCAGACTCAGCACATGGCGGCGCTGGGCATCTACGCCAACGTGGCGCAGGAGGTGGGTGAGATCATCGTGGCCGACGTGCAGGTCGACCGCATCGCCGAGTTGGTGGGGCCCGACGGCGCCGAGCTGACCGCGCTCATCGAGAAGCGGGGCTGACTCCGAAGGGAGCGCGCCGCGCTCCGACGACGGCGACGATCCCGGCGGCCGTCCGGCCCCGACGCGGTCGGCCGGCCGCCCTGTCAGCGACGACCGGGCCCCGTGGGCAGCCCCCAGTCGAGCGCCCACCGCACGACCCGTCGCCCGCCGGTGATCACCGTCTGCGCATCGGGGGACAGCGCGACGGCGGCGAGCGGGGCGTCGTCGACGGGCACCGTCCGCAGGGCCACGCCCGCCGCCACGTCCCAAATGACCAGCGCCCCGTCGGCGCCGACGCTGGTCGCCGTCCGCTCGTCGGCGGCCAGGGCCAGGCCCAGGACGGCGTCGCCGTGGCTGCCCAGCGGCGTCACGACGCCGGTGGCGCCACGCCGGTGGACGCAGCCCCCGACGTCGCCCGCCAGCGTTGACTCGGCCCCCGCCGCCAGGGCCATGACCGCGCAGCCGACCGTCCAGTCCACCACGCGCTCGAGCGCCGGGCTCCAGGCGCGGACGCGCCCATCGCGGCCCGCTGTCCACAGGTCGCCCGCGGGATCCACGGCCAGCGCCCGCACGCCTGCCTCGTGCGCCTTGAAGACCTCGACCTCGACGGCCCGGACCGGATCCAGGCGACGGACGCAACCGTCGGCGCAGCCCGCGAAGACGGCGTCGGGTGCCACCGCCAGCGACTCGACCGCGCTGTCGAGCTGGACCCTGCGGCGCGCCCCGTCGCGCGCCACCCGGTGCACGGTGCCGTCGGCGCCGGCGGTCCAGAGCGCGTCGTGTCCGAAGGCTGCCGCCAGCACGGCCTCGCCGTGAGGCTCGGGGGCCGCCTCGCCGTCGAGCAGCACCTCGCCGTCCCAGCGTCCGACGGCCAGGACGTCACCGTCCAGGGCCAAGCACTCGGCGTGGGCGCCGTCGAGCGGGTGCACCGCCGTGGCCCAGATGTCGCGCAGGGCACCCCGGCCCAGCTCCGCGATGACGCCCTGCCAGACCGCCAGGGCCTGGGGGGCCCGGGCGAAACCGGGGCAGGCCCGCGCGACGGTCACGGCCTCGGCCGCGCCGTCGAAGTCCTCGCCCGCCAGCGCGACGCGCGCGCGCGCCACTGCGTGCTCGAAGGTGGCCTGGTGGGCGATCAGGTCCTCGGTGGCGGCGGGGCGAATCACGAGGTGCGGCGCGGCGCGAGGTTCGGGATCGAGCGCGAAGCGGCGCAGGCCCCCGTCGGTGCCGACCGACCAGACGGTGCGCGCGTCACCGCTCACGCAGAGGCCCGTGATTTCGCCGGCGTGCGCCCGCCAACGACGGGCGACCCGGCCCGTGTCCGGGCGCCACAGCCGCACCTCCCCACCCGCGTCGGCCGAGACCGCCCAGGATCCGCGTGCGGTGAGGGCCAGCGCGGTGAGAGGCGCATCGTGGCGCGCCACCACCCGACTCCCGGCAGCATCCCAGCGCCGCACCGAGCCGTCCCAACCGCCTATGAGAGTCCAGGCGCCGTCGGGGCTCAGCGCGATCCCGCGCGCGGCGCTGCCCTGCCCTGCCAGGGTGCCCGCTGGCTCACCGGACGCGAGCGCCCAGCGTCGCGCCGCACCGCTGGCGTCGGCCGAGACCGCCCAGACGCCGTCGGGGCTCATGGCCACGACCGAGACGTCGTGGCGGTGGCCAAACAGCACGTGGTGGCCGGACCGCGTCCACCGGTGCACGTCACCCCCTTGCCCCGACGCGACGACCGTCGCGCCGTCGTCGGACACGGCGACCGCCGACAGCGGGCCGCGCGCGCCGAAGAGGACCCGGACGCTGCCCTCACCCGACCATCGGCGCACCGTACGATCGTGCGAGGCCGAGACCTGCACGCGGCCGTCGGGGGTGGCCGCGAGGGCCGCGACCAGGTTGCCGTGGCCGGCCAGGGTGGTGAACTGCTGGCCCCGCAGCGCGTGCACGTCGAGGCCCGCGGCGCACCACGCCCGCTCGCCGGTGCCATCGCAGGCCACGGCCACCGCCGGTCCGAAGGGCAAGCCGAGGTCGATCGCGACGCGGTGGCCCGCGTGCCGCGTGGCGTGAGCCCGATCGCGCTCGCGGCGCTCGTCGGCGTCCAGG
>CALBMW010000578.1 GCA_937896275.1 uncultured Myxococcales bacterium | reverse complement strand
GCCGCGCGTCTCGGGCCACCGCGAGGGCGCCCGCGCCGTCAGCCGCACCGTGCGCGCCTGCCGCGAGCGCGGCGTCCGCGTCCTGACGCTCTACGCCTTCAGCGAGCAGAACTGGGAGCGCCCGGAGGACGAGGTCGACGCCCTGATGCACCTGCTGTGCAACTACGTGCGCGAGGAGCGCGGCGAGATCCTCGAGAACGCGATCCGCCTGACCACCATCGGCGACGTCGACCGCCTGCCCGCCTTCGTGCGCGGCCCGCTCGAGGCGCTGAAGGCCGAGAGCGCGCACCACGGCGCCATGACGCTGGCGCTGGCCCTGAGCTACGGCGGCCGCGAAGAGATCCTGCGCAGCGTGCGGCGCCTCGCGGCCCGCGTCGCCGCGGGTGGGCTGGATCCCGACGCCATCTGCGCGTCGGATCTCGAGGCCGGCCTCGACACCGCCGGCTTGCCCGATCCCGATCTGCTCATCCGCACCAGCGGCGAGATGCGCCTCAGCAACTTCCTGCTGTGGCAGGCCGCCTACGCCGAGCTCTACTTCACCCCCGTGCCCTGGCCGGCCTTCCAGCCCGAGCACCTCGACGAGGCCTTCGGGTGTTACGCCGGCCGCCGTCGCCGCTTCGGCCTCACCGACGAGCAGATCGCCCAGCAGGCCGCCTCGGGGGCCCGATGAGCCCGCGCATCCTGTCCGGGCTGGCCCTCGCCGGCGGCATCATCGCCATCCTGCTGGCCACGCCCCCGTGGGCGATGGGCATCGTGGTCGTGGGGGCGATGTTCCTGGCCACCCGCGAGTACCTGGCCATGGCCCGCCCCGGTGCCCCGCGCGCCGATCAGATCAACCTGGATCTCGCCTGCCTCGCGGCCCTGGCGTGGCCCTTCGTCGAGCCCCTGGTCCCGGCCTACGAGCACGGCCCCGCCCTGGTGGCGGCCTTCTTCATCCTCGCCATCGGGCGCCTCTTCCGGCCCCTGCCCATCGACACCGCCATGAGCAGGCTCGGCGCCGACGCGGTCGGCATGCTCTACATCGGGCTCACTTTCCCCTATGTGTTCCAGCTGAGGAACCTCGAGCATGGGGGGTGGGTGCTGGTCATGGTGATGGCGATCACCTTCGGGTCCGACACCGGCGCCTACTTCGCCGGGCGCCTCTTCGGCAAGCACAAGCTCTACGAGGTGGTGAGCCCCAAGAAGACCATCGAGGGCGCCCTGGGTGGCCTCGCTGTGGCCGTGGGCGCGGCCTTCATCGCGCGCGCCTGGTTCCCCGGCCATGACCGCCTGAGCCCACTCGACTGCCTGGTGCTCGGCGCCGGCGGCGCCACCTTCGCCATCCTGGGCGATCTGGTGGAGTCGTTGATGAAGCGCGCCTACGGCGTCAAGGACTCGGGCACGCTCATCCCCGGCCACGGCGGAGCGCTCGATCGCATCGACGGCCTGCTCTTCTGCGGTCCTTTCTGCTGGTTCTACTTGCGGGCGACGGGCCTGTGGTAAGCATCCTCGCCTTCGTGGTGCTGCTCGGGGTGCTGATCACCGCCCACGAGCTGGGCCACTTCATCGTCGCGAAGCTGTCGGGGGTGAAGGTCGAGACCTTCTCGATCGGCTTCGGCCCCCCCATCGTCTCGTTCCAGCGTGGCGACACCGAGTACCGCATCGCGTGGATCCCCCTGGGCGGCTACGTGCGGATGCTGGGCATGGAGGCGTCCGCCGCGGGCGAGGGGCGCGTCGTCGAGACCGAAGAGACGACGCCGAGCGATCGCGGGCGGGCGCTCTTCGACAAGCCCCCCTTCGTCCGCATGCTCATCGCCGCCGCGGGCCCGGTGATGAACCTGCTGCTGCCCTTCGCGCTCCTGTGGCCCTTCAT
The DNA here is from genome assembly GCA_937896275.1 of uncultured Myxococcales bacterium. GTDB lineage: Bacteria > Myxococcota_A > Bradymonadia > UBA7976 > UBA1532 > JACKDN01. The sequence goes on along the minus strand of CALBMW010000578.1, from coordinate 1,956 downwards.
CGCCTACTCGGGCCGCTTCGACGAGCTGCCCGGCAACCAGGTCGGCGCCGTCGACGAGGGGCTGCCGGCCTTCAAGGCGGGCATGCGCGAAGGTGACACGATCGTGGCCATCGACCACGCCCCCGTGGACGCCTTCTGGCAGGTCACGCGCGCCATCGACGGCTACGCCCCCGATCAAGGGGCGCTGGTCATCTCGGTGCGGCGCGAGGGCGTCCCCGAGCCCCTCGATCTGCAGGTCACGCCGGAGCGCGTCGAGCAGACCAACCGCTTGCTGGGCTTCCGCAAGGACTTCTTCCGCATCGGGTACCAGCACGTCTACCTGGCGCCCGACGTGGCGGTGACCGATCCCGCCGGCCGGGCGGCGACGGCGGGCCTGCAGACCTTCGATCGGGTGCTCGAGATCGACGGCCAGGCGACGCCGCGCTACCTGGACGTGGCGCGCGGTCTGGCCGCGGTGCCCGCCGGCGCGATGGCGGCGGTGGTCGTCGAGCGTGACACCACCTTCGCCGAGGACCTCCCCTTCTTCGTGCGCAAGGACCGGCTCACGCTCACCTACGCCGGCGGCGGCGATCCGGGCATCCGCCACGCCGGGGCCTGCATCTCGTCGGTCGATCCCGACAGCGCCGCCGGGAAGGCGCTGCGGCGCGGTGACTGCATCCTGGCGGTGGACGCCGACCGCAACAGCCTGCCCGCCTTCGTGATGGCGCGGCTGAGCAACGATCCCGAGAGCCCCAAGACGCTCACCGTGCTGCGCGACGGGCGAGAGGCCGAGGTCAGCGTCCAGCACCAGAAGATCACCTTCGACGATCCGCTGGCCGGCGAGATCAGCGAGTGGCAACTGGGCCTCACGCTGCTGGCGCGCCGCACGGCCGTGACCATGGAGCCGGTGGCCAACCTGCACCCCGCCGCGCACGCGTGGTACGAGACGCGCACCCGGGTCATGTACGAGCTCGAGCTGACCCTGCGCACGCTGACCGGCATGTTCTCGGGGGCGGTGAGCCCCAACCAGCTGAGCGGGCCACTGACCATCTTCTATCTGGCCGGCGACCGCGCGAAGGCCGGCTTCGACCAGTTCCTGCACCTCATGGTCGTGCTGAGCCTGAGCATCGGCCTGTTCAACCTGCTCCCGGTGCCGCTGCTCGACGGTGGCCAGATCCTGGTCGCCTTCGTCGAGCTGGTGACGCGGCGCCCCCTGCCCGAGTCCGTGCAGAAGGGGCTGCAGTGGGTGGGGCTGTTGGTGATCGCCGCGCTGGTGCTGTTCGCGCTCGGCAACGACGTGATCCGCATGTGGCGCCTCTCGAGCATGGGCTGAGATCGTCGTGGCGCGCCTCCTCTGCGTCGACACGGCGACCTCGATGGAGTCGCTGGCGCTGCTCATCGACGGTGAGCCCTGGTGCGAGCGCGCGATGCGCCGGACCCGCGGCCACGGGCCGGGGCTGCTCGACTCCATCGACCAGGTGCTGCGGGACGCGGGCCTGACGCTGGCCGATCTGGACGGCCTGGTGTGCGGCCTGGGCCCCGGCAGCTTCACCGGCCTGCGCGTGGCGCTCGCGACGCTGAAGGGCTTGGCGCTGGCGCACGGCACCCCGCTCTATGGGCAGCGCACCACCCGGGCGCTGTGCGCCGCCCTGCCCGGCCAGCGCACCGTGGCGCTGCTCGACGCCCGACGGGGCGAGATCTACGTCGATGGCGCCGACATGCCGATCCCCAAAGTGATGGCGCCCAGCGCCCTGCGCCTGCCGCCGGGGCCGGTCACCTTGCTGGGCGACGGCGCGCGCCTGCACGCCGATCTTCTGCGCGCCCAGCACCCGCAGGCGTTCATCCCCGCCGCGCCCGCGCTGCACGTGCCGCGCGCCGCGCTGCTGGCCGCCGGCCTCGACCTGAACCACCCCGCGCCGCTGGCCACCCTCGAGCCGGTCTACGTGCGCCGCTCGGACGCCGAGATCAACTACCCGG
>CALBMW010000577.1 GCA_937896275.1 uncultured Myxococcales bacterium | reverse complement strand
GGACACGTGCGCGTCGCCGTTGCCCGTCTTGACCTCCGTGCCGGTGACGAGGGTGACGACGTCCTTGACCGGCGCGAGCGGCGCGAGCTGAGGGGACAGGGTCCAGTCGGGCCCCGCGTCCCCCGGGATCCATCGCTCGGTGAGGATGCCGTTGCCCCAGAAGAACAGCACGAAGCGCCGCGGGAACGCGCCGGTCGACGCGTACGCTCCGCGCCCGAGGAAGGCCTCGAGCGACGGCAGCGCGAGCGTCACCGCGGCGCCGCCGAGCATTCCGCGAAGCACCGCGCGACGGTGGAGCGTCATCGGGGCGCCCCCGCGCGACGGAACATCGGGCTCATCACGATCTCCAGCAGCAGCGGCCGCACGCGGTAGCCACCCTGAGCGAAACGCTCGGACAGCGTCGCGAGGACTGGACGCTCACCCGCCTCCTCGACGCGGCCGGTGGCATAGCGCGCCACCGTACGCACCACGCAGGGCGCGAAGTCCTCGTGGTCACGGATGACCTGCCCCAGCGCCACGGCGTCGGCGAACGGCGCCCCGTCGAGATCGCCGCTCGCGTCGATGGGGGTGCCGTGATCCAGGCTCCGCCAGCGGCCGATGGCGTCGAAGTTCTCGAAACCGAGGCCGATCGGATCCATCAACAGGTGGCACCCGGAGCACGCCTTGTTGCTGAGGTGCTCCTTGACCCGGTCCCGCAGCGTGGGCGCGTCGCCGGACGCCTCGGGGATGGACGTGTCGACGTCCACCGGCGGCGGCGGGATGGTTTGGCAAAGCAGCACGGTGCGCACGAACTTGCCGCGCAGCGCCGACGAGCTGGACACCTGATGCGCGTACAGGTTGAGGAAAGAGGCACGCGACAGCAGGCCCGCGCGCCCCGCCGAGGCGGGCAACGTCACCTGGCGAAAGCCATCCCGCGTGGGCGCCGGCACGTCGTAGAGCGCGGCGAGGCGCGGGTTCAGGAAGGCCTCGCGCGTGGTCATCACGTCGCGAAAGTCGGCGTCGACCTCGAAGACGAGGTGCAGGAGCAGCCGCAACGTCTCCTCGCGCGCGTCCGGGCCGAGCTGCGTGTTGAAGTGCTCGAAGAGCGTCGGATCCTTGGCGAGGGCGTCGAGCTTGTAGAGCGCGAGCTGCTCGGTGAAGAAGTTGCGCACGCCCTCGCGCGCCCGCGGCGACGCCAGCAGGCGACGGGCGGCGGCCTCCAGCCCCTCGTCGGTCGACAGGGCGCCCGAGGCGGCCTGATCGAGCAGCTCGTCGTCGGGCGCCGTGTTCCAGAGGAAGAAGCTCAGGCGCGAGGCGAGGTCGAAGTCGGTGAAGCGCCGGTCGCCCTCGGAGCCGTCGCCGAGCTCGACGCGGAAGACGAAGTTTGGCGACTGCAGCAGGGCGGCGACGGCGTAGGTGAGCCCCGCGTGGAAGTCGCCCAGGCTGCCGGCGGCCTCGTCGGCGACGCCCGCGATGCGCGCCTGCTCCTCGTCGGTGAGCGGGCGCCGCCACGCGCGCCGCCCGAGGCCTTCGACGAAGGCGCGGGCGCACGCCGTGTCCACGGTGTCGGCGGGCGTGCAAGGCACCAGCCGTTCGCGCCGCGCGGGCGTATCGAGCGCCTGCTGGGCGATGGCGAAGGCCGCGTCCTCCATCGACGCCACGCCGCGCGCGCTGTACGACGTGTCACCGGCGCCCACCGACAGCAGCCCACCCTGCGCGACGTCGGGCTCCTCGAGGTCGGGCACCACGACGCCGTCGCCGAACAGATCGGCCACGACGCGGCGATACTGCACGCGGGTGAGGCGCCGCATCGACACCGGCCCCGGCTCCGCGACGGGGAACCCTGCGACCAGCGCCGGACCGGGCGGCGGCTCCTCCTCGCACGCGGTGAGCGAGAGCAGGACGGCGGCGATGGCGAGGGTGTGACGCACGCCGCGGAGAGTAGCCGAGCCAAGCGGCGACCGTCCATGAGGCTGGGCGCCCGGTGACCGCGCCGCCCCCGGCTCGAGCGCCTCGGCGACGACATCGTGGGAGGTCGGCCCGACGGCGCTCACGGTCCGGGCGTCGCCGCAGCAGGACCTCGAGAGTCCACGTCCAGCACCAGCCCGCGGCGACGCGGCGGTGTGAGAGATCAAGGCTCCAAGCAGGCGTTGATGGCGGCACAGTCCTGCCCCGCGGTGAGGGCGCACTGGTACTGATCGCGATCGAGCGTGGCGCAAGCGCCGAGGCAGAAGGCGCGGCCACCGACGCCGATGCACTGCTGCAGGCCGCGCTCGCAGAAGGCCACGCACTCCTCGGGCGAGGGGCGGAACTCGCGGTCGCCCTCGCAGAGCGGCGCGAGCTCGCGGTTCTCGACGTAGATGAGCTCGCGCACCTCGCGACACGAGAGCTCGAGGTAGGCGGCGACCTCGGCGGCGTCCGGGGGCTCGAAGAGGCAGCCGGCGGCGCAGTCCGAGCCGAGCTGGGGGGGCAGGATGCGGGGCGGGCAGGCCTCGCCCAGACACTCCGACCAGCGACCGCAGCTGGCCTCGCACAAGGCCTGGTCTTCGGGGGACTCGAGGCAGACCTCGACGACCGCGCAGCGGCGCTCGGCGAAGCGCAGGCAGGTCAGGTTGGTGTCGTTCCAGTCACGGCAGGCGGCGCGGCAGGCGCCGGCGTCCATGCAGTCGCCCACGTGCTCGTCGCAGAGCTGGACGCAGGCCTCGTCGTCGTCGAGGTCGCAGCGGGCGTCGAGGCCGGGGTCGCGACGGCGCATCTCGGCGACGACGTCCGCGCAGAGCTGCTCGCGCGCGCCACGAACCACGGCCGCGGTGGGTGGGGCCCTCAGGCAGTCGTTCCAGCAGGCCTCGCCGGCGCCGGGGAGCAGCGCGCCCGCCGCGCACTCCCGGGTGACGCAGAGGTTGCGGCGTTCGCACCACTCGGCGCAGCGCTCCTCGGCCGGGGGCTCGACGGGCTCCTGCGGCTGCTCGTCGATCGCCTGCAGGCAGTTCCAGAGGTCGACGCAGCGCTCGTCTTCCGCGGCCTGGGCCAGGCAGGCGCGACCGGGCTCGTCGACGCCGCGGCAGAACGCGATGCAGGCGCGATCCTCGATGGGCACGTCGCAAAGCGGGGAGAAGGCGCAGATGCGCTCGCAGGCCTCGGGCGGCGGCTCGTCGGTGCACCAGGCGTCGAGCTCCGGGATGAAGTCGATCAGCGTCTGGGTGTACTCGACGCAGCCTTGCTCGAGAAGCGCGCGCTGCTGGTTGGCGTCGGCGTCGCAGATGCCCGCGCACAGGTCGCCCAGGCCGTCGATCGCGACCAGATCGGGGCACTCCTGGCCCATGCACGCGTAGAGGTGGTCGCAGCTCCGGTCGCAGAGTGAAGCCCGGGGATCGCTGGGATCCTGGGGATCGTCGGGGTTCGCCGGATCGTCGGGGTTCGCCGGATCGTCGGGGTTCGCAGGATCGTCTGGGTTCGCAGGATCGTCGGGGTTCGCAGGATCGTCGGGGTTCGCCGGATCGTCGGGGCTCGCCGGGTCGCCTGGGTCCCCCGGGTCGCCTGGATCCCCCGGGCCGCCCGGCGTCCCCCCGTCCGGATCACCCGCGCTGTCGCCGCCGGTCCCGTTGGCCCCTCCGCCGGGCGATCCTGCCGCCGCGTCAGCCGCGTCCTCGGTCTCGCGGGTGCCCTCATCGTTGACCACGCAACCAGCCAGCGCCAGCAGGCAGGCCCCCATCAGCAGCGCTCTCATCGGCGTACTCCCCCAAGTCGACGTCGGCATGCTACCGAGACGTTCGATGCGATGCTGGGTGTAGCGAATTCGCGCCGGGCGCGGTCCCCCCGCGCTCACCTGACCTCGCTCAGCCTCTGCCTCGCGAGCGACCGATCGGCGCCCGGGCCGGTCTCAGGGCAACCGGACGACGCGCATCTGGTCGGTTGGCTCCCAGCACGTGTCGTTGCCCCGGTAGCCGAGGTGGATCAGCAGAACCCGCCGCGTCGGGTCGATGAAGCCGCCGAGCAAGGTCGCGGGGTTCTCGCAGGTGCCGTCCTCGCTCCTTTGGGTCGGCGCGGACCATCGCTTATGCGTCTTCTCGTGCACCGCCTCGCCCGCGATCGTGACCACCAGGCGCGGCTCCTTGAAGGTCACCCGCACGCCGGTCGCGTCGTCGCCCAGCGTCAGCGGACCCACGAAGGCGTCCTCGTGATCGCCGGGCTCGGCGAAGGCGTCGAGGGTCACCCAGTCGTATCCCGCGATCAGCGCGCGCGACTTCTCGATGCGTTCCGCGACCGTCTTCCGCAGCGCGGGCGAGATCTCGTCCGCCTCGTCCGGGGAGAGGATGACCTTTTGGGTCGCGATCTTGCCGGTCTTCGCGTCGACGACCTGGACGCTGCCATTGGGGTTACCGCGCGCCGAGTCCGCGTCCACGACGAAGAGGGCGACCCACCGGCGGTCGCGCGAGACCGCGGGGAAGCCGCTTGCCTCGATCCCCAGCTCTTCACCCTCCCCCGTGGGCTTGATCGCCAGCGTCGCGACGAGATCGGCGCGCGTGGCGGCGCTGGCCGTGGTCGTGGCGCCGCCGGCAGGCTCACTGGGGGCGCGCCGGTCGAGGTCGGCGACCATGGCGCACAGCGCCGGGTCCTCCCACACGCTGCGCAGATCCTCGTCCCGCTGTGCCGCGCGCACCTTGTCGCGGGCCTCCGGCGTGTCCAGGCGGAACAAGGTGGTCAGCTCGGCCAGGGCCTCGTCGCGCTTACCGGCCAGGACCAGCTCGCACGCGAGGTTGCTCCGCGCGACCGCGTAGCCCGGCGACGCGGCCACCGCCTGCCGGTACAGCTCGAGCGCCTTGGCGCCCTTCTTGGCCTTGCGGGCGCGGAAGCCCTCCGAGTTCAACTTCTGAGCGGCCTTCAGGTCGCCCTCCGCGTAGCCGGCGGCGCGCTCGGCCGCGCTGAACACCGCCGGCACCGTGGGCAGCTCCGCCGCAGGGGGGCAGGCGGCTTCGGCGAACATCGGGGCGGCGCAGCTCAACGCGACCACCACGACCCACGCGTGCGTGAGAGACATGATTCAGGCTCCTCCGGTGTCTTGGCGTCAGCCAATTGACGCGGGAGCATAGCACGCCGATCCGAACGGCCGATGGCCTTTTGCGGGCGGCCGCGGAGGGCTCGAGACACGCGTGGAGAGCCGAAGAGCCCAGCTGAGGTACCGACACCGGCGACGCCTCCGCCCCCCGCACCGGCGCTTCACATCCGACCATTTGGCACTATGATGGCGCGCGCGCGAAGAACCAGACCGAGAGGCCACGCACATGAAGAAGCCCCTGAACACCGACATCGTCTTCCTGGGCGCCAAGCGCACCGCGTTCGGCACCCTCAGCGGCGCCCTCAAGGGCTTGTCGGCCACCGACCTCGCCGTGCATGCGGCGCAGGCCGCGCTCACGCAGAGCGGCGTCGACCCGGAGGACGTCGGCCACGTCCTCTTCGGCAACGTGCTGCAGTCCAGCAAGGACGCGATCTACCTCGCGCGCCACGTGGGCCTGCGCGCGGGCCTTCCGCACCGCGTGCCCGCCGTCACGCTGAACCGGCTTTGCGGCAGCGGCTTCGAGGCGATCACCGCCGGCGCGCGCGAGCTGCTGCTCGGCGACGCCGACGTGGTCCTGGTCGGGGGCACCGAGTCGATGAGCCAGGCCCCGCACGTCGTGCGCGGTGGGCGAGACGGCTTCGCCTTCGGCCGCGCCCCCCAGCTCGAGGACAGCCTCTGGGAGTGCCTGACGGACACCTTCACCGGCGCCCCGATGGCGATCACCGCCGAGAACCTGGCCGAGCAACACGACATCAGCCGCGCCGACTGTGACGCCTTCGCGATCCGCAGCCAGCAGGCCTGGGGCGAGGCCAACGAGAAGGGCTACTTCATCAACGAGATCGCGCCTTTGGAGATCAAGACCCGCAAGGGCTCGATCACCTTCGCGGTGGACGAGCACCCGCGCCCACAGACCACCGCAGAGGCTCTGGGCAAGCTCAAGCCGGTCTTCAAGAAGGACGGCCGGGTCACCGCCGGCAACGCCAGCGGCATCTGCGACGGCGCGGCGGCGCTGGTGCTGAGCACGCGGGCCCACGCCGACGCCAAGGGCCTCACCCCGATCGGCCGCCTGGTGCAGTGGGGCGTCAGCGGCTGCGACCCCACGATCATGGGCATCGGCCCCGTGCCGGCGGCGCGCAGCGCGCTCGAGCGGGCCGGCCTGGGCCTGGGCGACATGGATCTGATCGAGGTCAACGAGGCCTTCGCGCCCCAGTACCTCGCCGTCGAGAAGGCCCTCGAGCTGCCGCGCGACAAGACCAACGTCAACGGCGGCGCGATCGCGCTGGGCCACCCGCTCGGCGCGTCGGGCGCACGCATCACCGCGCACCTGCTCTATGAGCTGAAGCGCCGCGGCGGGCGCTACGCCCTCGGCAGCGCGTGCATCGGCGGTGGTCAGGGCATCGCGGTCATCGTGGAGTCGCTCTGATGCCGCGCCGGGGCCTGGGCCAGGGAGAGCTGATCTACGACTGGAACACGGTGCGCCGCCGCGCGCCGGTCGCCCCGCCGGGCCTGAAGTTCTACGAC
>CALBMW010000576.1 GCA_937896275.1 uncultured Myxococcales bacterium | reverse complement strand
TGCATGCGCTCGCGCGCGCACCGCCGCCTCGCGCGGCTCGTCGCGCAGCGCCCTGCGCAGGGCACGCTTGGACCGACCCAGCGCGCGCGCCACCTGCGCCCGCTCCCGCAGAGTCGCCGCGAGGGCGTCGTCGAGCGCGTCGATGCGGGCGCGTAGCCGATCGATGGTGGCCCGCTCAGCGTCGAGGACGGTCCGCTCACCGTCGACGCTGGCCCGGACCCCCGGTCGCTCGGGATCGCTCACGCCCCAGCGTCCTCGCGCGAGCCGCCGAGCGTGACCATGGTGCCCGCCGTCACGCCGAACTGTTCATGGGCGCTTATGCGCGCCCGCACCGCCGACACGCCGGCCCTGCCCGCCAGCAGATCGCCGTAGGCGGCCAGCACCGCCTCGGCCTGCGCCTGCGCCTCCCACACGAACTCGACGCGCAGCCGCCGAACGCCGGCGGCCACCAGGCGGTCGACCAGCCCCACCGCGCTCTGCGCCTCGGCGTTGAACACGGTGTTGCGGCACCCGACGTCGACCAGCACCGGGTGCGCGCGGCCGGTGTGATCGCGCAGCGCGACCCGGTGCGCCTCGCACGGACGACCGCAGCTTCGAAAGTCGCGACCATCGCTCAACAGATGCGCGTAGACGCAGTGCTCGGTGTGAAACGTGGCGATGTGATGGTGCAGCGTCACGGCGACCCGCCCGGGCGGCAGCACCCCGAGCAGGCCCGTCACCTGCCGAGCGTCCAGGTCGTGGGCCGCGGTCACCGTCGACAGGCCCCGGCCCAACAAGTGCGCGGCGGTGAGTCCGTTGGTCACGTTGAGCGAGAAGTCGCCGTGCAGCACGGGCGTCGGCCCGTCGGTCGTCGCGCCGCGCTCGACGAAGTCCGTCAGCGCCCCCCAATGGCGCACCAGGACGCCGTCGGGCTGCAGCCGGGCGATGCGCGCGTCGTAACCCTGCTCGCCCGGCTTCTGCACGCGCACGGTGGCGATGGTGACGCGTCGACCCGCGGCGCGCGCGCGGTCGACGGCCTTGCCGAGGCCCACGAACTCCATCCAGTCCAGCTCGACCTCGGGGAGACCGGCGGCGATCGCCGCGTCGAGTTGAGCGTCGGTCCGACAGAGCGGCACGAGCGTCGGCGCCGACATCTCGCCGGCGTCGAGCGCGGGCAGCGAAGCCAGGACCTCACGCGCCGCGGCCCGCAGCGCGGGCACCACCGGCGCGGGCGCGAGCGTTCGGGGGGCGCCGCGCTCCAGCGACGCGGTCAGCGACTCGACCACCGCGCGACGCGTCGCCTTGAGCGCGGACACCGGCAGGTGCAGGTCGCCCGGCAGGTGCTCGGCGTCCAGCGACTCGAGTCGAAAGGGCGTGCCGCCGAAGGCGCCGAGCTTGTCGGTCAGCAGCGCGGCGTCGAGCCCACGCCCGCGCGCCGGCGCCAGGGGCACCGCGCTCGCCGCCTCGGTGCGATGCGACCCCGCGACCGCCTCCACGCGAAGCGGCTCGCCCACGGCGCCGCGGACCCTCAAGGTCACCGGCAGGCGCCCCTCGGGGGCCTGCGCGGCGATCTGGTCGGTCCGGCGCTGCACCGCCGGGTCGCCGGTCAGCCACACCCGCATCCCCGGCGCGACGCGCCGCAGATCGGGCCCGGGGCGTCCGAAGCCGAGCACCAGGCGCCCCTCGCGCTCTTCGACCGAGAAGACCGGCCCCCCCTCCTCGTCGCGCTCCGGCCGCCCGTCGTCGAACACCACCCCGACGCCCGCGCGCACCTGCACCGGCGCCATCGCCGCGCCCACGGCGGCGTCGTCGGGCGCCCCCACCGGGCGCAGCGGGCTCGACAGGACGCCCTGCGCCGGGCCCCGCGCCGAACCCAGCCCCAGCCCGCCCGTGCGGGGCTGGGCCTCGTCGCCGGTGCGCACCACGACGCGCGCGCCCGCCACCTGCTCGACGACGCCCACGAAGCGCCCTCGATGCTTCGGAAACCGTCCGTCCACGAGCGTCTGATGGTCCGATCCGCCCAGGAATCCGTCTCCGAAGCCGCGGCTGTAAGCCACTGACATCTCAGCCAAATCTCGCTGAACGCGCGCCTCGGCGGCGACGCCGTCGGGCCCCTCGAGTCCCGCGCACACGGCCTCGGCCCAGCGCCGGTAGGCCTGCACCGCCGTGACCACGTAGGCCGGCCCCTTGTAGCGGCCCTCGATCTTGAGCGAGGCCACGCCCGCCTCGATCAGGCCCGGCACCGCGCGCACGCCGGCCAGGTCGCGTGGGCTGAGCAGGTAACGCACCTCGCCCAGGTCGCGCGGCGTGTCGTCGACGAGCAGGTCGTAGGGCATCCGACACGACTGTGCGCACTGGCCGCGGTTGGCGGAGCGGCCGCCCCAGGCCTCGCTGGTGAGGCACTGCCCGCTCCACGACACGCACAGCGCGCCGTGGATGAAGACCTCCAGCTCCAGATCGGTGTCCGCAGCGAAGCGACGCACCTCGTCGACGGACAGCTCGCGTGGCACCACCACCCGCCGGACGCCCAGGCCCGCGGCGAAGCGTCCCGCCTCGGGGCTCGAGATGGTCATCTGTGTGCTCGCGTGCACCTCGAGCGCCGGGCACACCGCGCGCACCACGAGCGCCACCGCCGGGTCCTGCACCAGCACCGCGTCGACCCCCGCCGCGGCGACGTCGCGGACGATGGCCTCGACCGTTGGCAGCTCGCTCTCGAACACCAGCGTGTTCAGCGTGACGTAGGCGCGCGCGCCGGCCCGGTGAATCTCGGCCACGGTCGCGGGGAGCGTCGCGCGCGAGAAGTTGGTCGCCTTGGCCCGCGCGTTGAAGCCATCGTCGAGCCCGAAGTAGACCGCGTCGGCCCCCGCCGCCAGCGCGGCGCGCAGCGAGGCCAGATCGCCGGCCGGGGCGAGGATCTCGGGGCGCGTCTGGGCAGGGCCGCTCATGGCGGCGCAGTGTGGCGGCGGCCCACCGGCCACGCAAGGTGTCGATCCCGCGACGCGGATCCCCTGCGGGCGGAGGGCGAGTCGAGCAGGCGGGGTCAGCGCTTCCGGCGCACCCCGCGTGGCCGACCGCGGAAGGTCCTCGCGCTCTCGGCGAAGGCGATGAGCCGCCCCTCGATCCGACCGTTGACGCTGCCCTCGGGGAAGCGCCCCGCGCCGTTGCGCACGCCCGCCGGCTGGCCCGTGAGCACCTCGAGGGCGTCGTCGACGTCTTCGACCGCGTAGACGTGAAAGCGGTTCGTCGCCACGGCCTCGACGACCTCCTCGTGCAGCATGAGGTTCTTCACGTTGGTCCGCGGAACCAGGACGCCCTGCTCGCCGGTGAGGCCGCGTTGCCGACACAGCGCGTAGTAGCCCTCGATCTTCTCGTTGACCCCGCCGATGCTCTGCACGCGGCCGTGCTGGTTGATCGATCCGGTGACCGCGAGGGACTGTCGGATGGGCACCTCGGCGAGCGCCGAGAGCAGCGCGCACAGCTCGGCCAGCGACGCGCTGTCCCCCTCGACGGAGCCATAGGACTGCTCGAAGACGAGCGTGGCGGACAGGGACAACGGAACGCTCGGCGCGAAGCGGGCGCCGAGCAGGCCGGTGAGGATGAGCACGCCCTTCGAGTGGATCGGTCCGCCCAACTCCACCTGACGCTCGATGTCGATGACCTCGCCCTTCCCCATCCGCGCGCGCGCCGTGATGCGCGCGGGGTGCCCGAACATGCGGCCGCCCAGCTCGATCACGGTCAGGCCGTTCACCTGCCCGACGTTCTCTCCGTCGGTCGCGACCAACAGGTCCTCTCGACGGATGGCGTCCATCAAGCGATCCCGCACGCGACCTGCGCGGTGGAGTTGCGCGTCGACCGCCGCCTGGACGTCGTCCGCGGTGGCCACCTCGCGGCCCCGCTCGCCGGCGAAGAAGTCGGCTTCGCGTAGCAGATCGACCACGTCCCGCAGGTGCACCGAGAGCCTCTCCGCGTCCCCCGCTGATCGGGCCGCCTGGTCGATCACGCGGGCCACGGCGCCGCGATCGAAGGGACGCAAGGCCTCGCGCTGGACGACCGCCGCCACCAGCTCGGCGTAGCGCGTCTGGGTCTCGGGGCACCGCTCCATGCTGTCCTCGAAGTCGACCAGCACCTTGAACAGCGCGGGCAGGTCCGGATCGAGGGAGCACAGCAGGTAATAGAGCACGCGCTCGCCGACCAGCACGACCTTCGTTCGACCCAGGGGAATCGGCTCGGGCTCCAACGAGATCGTGGGCACGAGCCCCACGGCCTGCCCCAGTGACTCGATGCGCACCTCGCCGGTCCGCACCGCGCGCTTCAACGCATCCCAGGCGAAGGGGTGCCGCAGCACCTCCATGACATCGACGATCAGATAGCCACCCAGGGCGCGGTGAATGGCGCCGGGCCTGATCAGCGTGAAGTGCGTGGTCAGCGCGCCGAACTGCGACTCGTGCTCGATGCGTCCCAGCAGGTTGGCGTAGGTGGGGTTGTCCTCGCACACCACGGGCGCGCCCTGCTGATCGTCGCGGTCCACCAGTACGTTGATGTGGTAACGCCGAAACGGCGAGCCGCCCCTCTCGTCGTGCAGGATCGCGCGCCGAAGCGTCGCCTCCACCCCCTCGACGTTGGCCTCGAGGAACTCGTAGAGGCTGTCCACCACGTCGACCTCGACGTGCGCGAGGTGGTCGAGCACCGCCGGGAGCTCGGCGTAGGCAGCGCGCAGAGCACCGAGCACCTGGGAGACCGCGGCCGCGGCGGTCTCGCGGTCGAGCGCCTTGACCGCCTCCTGCTGCTCGCGGCCCCACTCGTGGAACTGCCGCAGGAGCCCCTGGACCTCGGCCCCCACCCGCTCCATCTCGGCCTGAGCCTTCCCTCGTTGCCCGTTGGAGAGGGCACGAAATTGTTCGGCGTCGACCTCCTTGCCGCCGATGAGGGGGGCGATCACGAGGCCGTTGTCGGTGCTCGTCACCGCGACGTCCCGCAGGCGCGCCCGCGTCTGGAGCTCGCCGAGGGCATGCGACTGACGCTCCTTGAGCCGGTCGACCAGGCGCTGCTTGCGGCTGCGGTACGTGTCGCTCTCGAAGGCCGAACGCATCGCCAGGCGCAGCTCGGTGACCGCCCGCGCCATGTCCCGTTGCAGCCGCAGGCCGCGCCCCTTGGGCAACTCGAGGACGCGTGGCCGTGCGGGATCGTCGAAGTCGAAGACGTAGCACCAGTCCGCCGCGGGGGGCTCCGTGGCGGCCTGCTGCTCGAGGAACTGCCGGAGCAGCGCCCAACGGCCGACCCCGGAAGTGCCGATGGCGAAGATGTTGTAGCCGTCGCGCTGGACGCCCACACCGAAGCGCAGCGCCTGCACGGCGCGCTCCTGGCCAAGCCCCGCGCTCTCGGCCGCGGGCGCATCGGCGGTCGTCTCGAAGGGCAGATCGGCCGCACTGCACGACCGCTGCAGATCAATCGGCGACAGGCGGGTGGCGGCGCACATGCCCAGGGCCGTGTGCACGCGATATGCCACCCCCGGCCGGGTCGGCTCGATCGACCTCAGCTCAGCGAGAAGAACGAACGGATGCGTCCCAGCAGATCGGTGGCGTCCGTTTGCGCGCGGCGCTGCTTGCCCTCGGCGTCGAGGCCCTCGCGTACGGCGTGCAATTCGGCGGAGCGCTCGGCCATCACGCGGGCGAAGTGCTCCGCGATCTGCGGCCGCTCGCCGAGGATCGCGCGCAGGGCCTCGGCGTCGAGTCGGTAGCACTCCACGTCCCCCACCGCGATCACCGTCGCGGCGCGCGTCAGGCCGGTGAGCACCGCCGTCTCGCCGAAGAAGCCGGGCCCCTGGATGCGGTTGACCTCCTGCTCGTCGCCGTGCTCGTTGCGGACCCACACCGACACCTCGCCCTCGGCGAGGATGTAGAGCCAGTGCGCCAGCGCGCCTTGCCGCGTGAGCGTCTCACCGGGGCCGAAGGGCGCCTCGCGCATCCGCTCGGCGAGGTGCTCCAGATCGGCATCGCCCAGGCCATCGAACAGCGTCAGCTGCCGCAGCACCACGATGCGGTGGTCGTGTCGGTCGCGCTCCTTGTGCGCCCTGCGGTCTTCGGAGTCGTCGGTGGTGAACAGCGCAAACGCTGGAATCGAAAGAGGAATCTTGGCGCGCTGCAGGGCGAAGTAGAGCCGCGTGCGGACCGCGCTGTCGGTGGGATCGTCCACCGCCAGATCGGTGAGCCAGTAGCGGACGGCGTAGCGGCAGTAGCTGTCGTGGACGTCCATCAGGACGCAGTTGGGCGCCGGCGTCGACGACACGTTCGGCAGGTTGCCCACCCGCACCGCCTCCTCGACCGCGCAGATGACCTGCGTCGGCGCGAAGCGAAAGTCGACGTTGAACCAGACCCAGCGACGCCACTGCATCGGCTGGCCGTGCCGACGCCCGAGCACCGTGAATTGCCCCCGCATCAGCGCGCTGTTGGGCACGATCACCGTCTCCCAGTTGCGCGTCTCGATCGCGGTGTAGCGCCAGCGGATCTCGGCGACGCGGCCGACGACGTCCCCCACCTTGACCCAGTCGCCGACCACGAGCGACTGATCGACCTGCACGGCCAGACCCGCCATCACGTTGCCCAGCGTGTCCTGCATCGAGAAGCCCACGACGGCCGTCAGCACCGCCGAGGTCGCGAGGACGCCGGACAGATCGACCCCCGCGCCGCGCGCGAGCAGCAGGAGGCCCGCGATGCCCGCCGCCGCGCCGAACAGGTCGCGCAGGATGAGCGGCGCGCGAAGGCCGATGCGCCGCAGCAAGAAAGCGAAGACGACGCTGCTGAAGACGCCGACGCCGGCCAGCACGGCGAGCACCTGGCGCAGCAACGTGACGGACCCGTGGGCATCGACGCCCGCGGCGCGCAGCCCGCTCGCCACGGGCAAGAGGACCAGGTGCAGCCCGACGAGCAGCCCGGTCACGCGGATACGACGGCGCTCGTCGGGGCCCAGTCCGCGACCCACGACCAGCAGCACGAGGTAACCGAGCAGCAGGAGCGGCGTGTGCGCGGCGCGCGCCTCGGTCCACAGATCGGTGAGCAGGTTCATGGCGGCATGCTACGCCACGCCGTCGCGCTGTCACACAATCGTCGCGCGGGCCCGGCGAGGCGCGAGACGGGTTCGCGCTCGCGCAGGGGTCGCCGCTACCCTCGGAGACATGAACCCGGGGCGACTCACCGCCGCGCAACGCGCCGCCTTCGAGCGAGACGGCTTCCTGGTCCTCCCCAGCGTCTTCTCGTCCACCGAGGTCACGCGCCTCCGCGCCGCCTTCGACCGCCTGCAGGCGGCCGCCGCGACCCTGCCCGGCACCGGCCTCCACCGAGGCAGCCTGTTCGTGATCGATCCCGCGCCGGCGCTGCGCATCCACCGCGTCGTGTGGTGCGGCGCCGCCGAGGCCGAGCTGTCACGCTTCGGCGCCGATCCGCGCCTGGTCGGGCTCGCCGCCGACCTTCTCGGCAGCGACCACCTGGATCAGCTGATCAACCAGGCCCACTTCAAGCTGCCCGGCGACGAGGTCGAGTTCCCGTGGCACCAGGACAGCCGGCATCGCCGGTACGGCACGCCCGAGTGGACGGACGTCGACGGCCGGGGCAGCTTCGTCGAGTTGGCCTGCGCGCTCGACCCCGTGGGCCCCGACAACGGCCCCCTGGCGCTGATCCCCGGAAGCCATCGCCTGGGCCACCTTTCGACTGATCCGGTGACGCGGGCGCTCCCCGCGGATGCCTTCGATGCGTCCCGAGCGGTGACCCCGGCGCTCAGCCCGGGCGACGTGCTGGCCTTCGGCCCCTTCGTGATCCATGGCTCCGCCCCCAACCGCGGGAGCCGACCGCGACGCCTGTTCCTCAATGGCTTCGCGCTGCCGGGGGCGAATCACCGCGTCTATCCGGGCGAGGGCGCGGGCCGCAGCGTCGAGGCGCCGAAGGACGACCTGCGATCGCCGACGCCGCCGGTCACGCGGGGGCGGCAGGCCGCGGCGCGAAAGCGCTGAGTCGAGGTCGTCCGGCGTCTCGCCCAGCGTCAGCGCGTGCCGGGGCACGGCGCTGAGCGCGGACCTCCCCGAGTGGCAGCGCACCCAACCTGATGCCGACGCCCGCGCGCCTCAGCGCCCCCCGAAGGCCTCGTCCCGCCCGCGCGTGGGCAACACGCTCGCGCCGGCGCGCAGCCAGGCGTCGATGTCACGGGCGGCCTCGCGCCCCTCGCTGATGGCCCACACGACGAGCGAGGCGCCGCGCGCGGCGTCGCCCGCCGCGAAGACGCCGTCCACGTTGGTGGCGGCGCGACCCTGCGTCCGGCCCGGCACGCCCACCTCGACGTTGCCTCGCCGGTCGAGCGTGACGTCGAGCTGGGCGTGCAGCGTCGACGCATCGGGGCCCACGAAGCCCATGGCAAGGAGCAACAGATCGCAGTCCAGCGCGAGCTCGGTCCCTGGGCGCGCCACGGGTCGGCCCTGGGCCATGTCGACCTCGACCGCGAGCAGTCGCTCCACGCGCGCGGCCCCCTCGATCGCGGTCGTCATCAGCCCGAAGCGACGCTCGCCACCCTCCTCCTGAGAGGATGAGGTGCGGAAGATCATCGGCCACTGCGGCCAGGGGTTGAGGTCCCCACGCGCCGCGGCCGGCGCCGGCAGCAGCTCGATCTGTCGCAGGCTGCGCGCGCCTTGGCGCAGCGCCGTGCCCAGGCAGTCGCTCCCGGTGTCACCGCCGCCCAGGATGATCACGTCGCGCCCCTCGGCGCTGATGCGCTCGGCCTCGTCGAGGGCGTCGCCGGCGACCACGCGGTTCTGCTGCCCCAGGTAGTCCATCGCCAGGTGCACGCCCGGGAGCCCGCGACCGGGCACGGTCAGATCGCGCGGCCGGCGCGCCCCCACGGCCACGAGCACCGCGTCGTGGGCGGCGCGCAGGGCATCCCAGCGCGGAGACACCCCCACCTCGATCCCGACCTCGAAGCGAACGCCCTCGGCCTCGAGTTGGGCCAGGCGGCGATCGATCACGTCCTTCTCGAGCTTGAAGTCGGGGATGCCATAGCGCAGCAGCCCGCCGACGCGGTCGTCGCGCTCGTAGACCGTCACGGTGTGTCCCGCGCGCGCCAACTGCTGGGCCGCGGCGAGCCCGGCGGGCCCGCTGCCCACCACCGCCACCGTGCGTCCGGTGAGGGCGCGCGCCGGGCGCGGCTCGACCCACCCCGCGTCGAAGGCCCGCTCGGCGATCTCGCGCTCGATCTGCTCGATGGTCACTGGCTGATCGTTGATGCTCAGCACGCACGCCCCCTCGCAGGGCGCGGGGCAGAGGCGGCCGGTCAGCTCGGGGAAGTTGTTGGTCGCCTCGAGCGCTACGAAGGCCTCGCGCCAGCGGTCGCGATAGACCAGGTCGTCGAAGTCGGGGATCGCGTTGCCCAGCGGGCATCCCTGCTGGCAGAACGGCACGCCGCAGTCCATGCAGCGGCCGGCCTGCTCGCGGATGACCGGGAGCGATCGCTCCTCGATGAGCTCGTGCCAGTCACGCAGGCGCTCGTCCACCGGCCGCTTGGGCGCCGTGAGCCGGGAGAACTCCTTGAATCCGGTCGTCTTGCCCATGGCTCAGTCATCCCCCCTGACGCGAGGCAGCGCCTCGGGCCGGCGCGGGCGGCGGCCAGGGCGCAGGGCGGCGCGACGCTGCTGCAGCACGCGTTTGTACTCCATCGGCATGACCTTCACGAAGCGTGGGAGCATCATCTCCCAGTTGTCGAGCAGGCGCCGACCGATGGGGCTGTCGGTGTGGCGCACGTGGTCCTCGATCATGGTGCTCAGCAGCCAGATGTCGCTCTCGTCGACCACCGACTCCAACTCGACCATGCCCAGGTTGCAGCGCGCGCGGAACTCAGCGTCGCGGTCGAACACATAGGCCGCCCCGCCGCTCATGCCCGCGGCGAAGTTGCGACCCGTGGGGCCGAGGACCACGACCGCGCCACCGGTCATGTACTCGCAGCCGTGATCACCGACCCCCTCGATGACCGCGCGGGCGCCGCTGTTTCGGACCGCGAAGCGTTCGCCCGCGAGGCCCCCCACGAAGGCCTCGCCGCCCGTCGCGCCATAGAGCGCGGTGTTGCCGATGATGACGTTCTCATGGGGCGCGTAGCGGGTCCCACGCGGCACGCGCACCACCAGCCGGCCGCCGCTGAGCCCTTTGCCGAAGTAGTCGTTCGCGTCCCCGCTCAGGTCAAAGGTGACGCCCGGCGCGAGGAAGGCGCCGAAGCTCTGGCCCGCCGTGCCCTCGAAGGCCACGCGGAGCGTCCCGTCGGGCAGGCCGCCAGCGCCGCGCGCCCGAGCGATGGTCCCGCTCAGCATGGCGCCCACCGAGCGATGGATGTTGCGGATAGGCAGCGTCACGTCGACACGCTCGCCGCGCTCCAGCGCCGGCCGGGCGGCCTCGATCAGCGCGTGATCCAGGTGGTCCGCCAACGCGTCACGCTGCCCCTCCGCGCA
>CALBMW010000575.1 GCA_937896275.1 uncultured Myxococcales bacterium | reverse complement strand
GTCCGCCGCCGCCGCGCAGAGCCGCACCAGCGCGTGTCGGAGGGCCCCCGGCGGGGCCCCGGGCAAGGTGTCGAGGGCCAGCGTCGCGCCGGTGGCGTCGGCGCGCAGGGCGTCCCCGATGCAGGCGTCGAAGAAGTAGCGCAGCGCCTCGGCGTCAGCGGCCAGGTTCTCGGCGGTGCGGGCCAGGCCGGCCACCCAGGCGGGCCCGAGCGCCGTGTCGAGGCCAGCCAATGCGGGCCGCAGCGCGTTGCGCCGAAAGCGAAGATCGGCGTTCGAGGGGTCCTCGACCCAGCGTACGCCGCGCGCGCGAGCCCAATCGCGCACGCTCGCTCGCGGCACCCCCAGCCAGGGGCGCGCGATGAGCCCTCGTCGTGCCGGGATGCCTCGTGCCCCGGTGAGCCCGGCGCCGTCGGCCCAGCGCATGATGAGGGTCTCGGCCTGGTCGTCCGCAGTGTGGGCCGTGAGCACCCGCGTCGCGCCCACCTCGGCCGCGCAAGCCCCGAGCAGCCGGTAGCGCTCGCGCCGGGCGCCGTCCTCGGGCCCACGACCGCGGGATACGCGCGCCGGGTCGGTCAGCAGGCGTCGCCAGGGCAGCCCGAGCGCGTCGGCCCGCGCCGTGACGAAGTCCGCGCGCGTCGCCGAGCCTTCGTCCAGCCCGTGATCCACCGTGGCCACGGTCAGCGGCCAGCCCGCGGCGTGGACCAGCGCGGCCAGGAGCGCGCAGGAATCCCCGCCGCCGCTCACGGCCACCAACAGGTGCGCGCCGGCTGGCAGCAGACCAGGCGGGGCGCGCAGGAGGGCTTCGACGGGATGCATCACGGCC
Source organism: uncultured Myxococcales bacterium (assembly GCA_937896275.1). Taxonomy (GTDB): domain Bacteria; phylum Myxococcota_A; class Bradymonadia; order UBA7976; family UBA1532; genus JACKDN01. The sequence goes on along the minus strand of CALBMW010000575.1, from coordinate 9,631 downwards.
ACCACTCGACGCGCCGCTCCATCAGGCCGCGCAACGCCACCGCGGGCAGCGCGAGGCCACGGAGCGGCACCTCGGGCGTGGCCAGCCCGATCAGGGACACCAAGCGACCCCGCGCATCGAAGAGAGGGGTCCCCAGGGGCGCGTCGCCCTGCACCCACCAGTAATAACCACGCTGCCCGGTGCCCCGCAGGCTCACCACCGCGCGCCACAGGTGCCGCTGCGGCGCGGGTGTCCCGAAGAGCGCCACGGTGCTGCGGACTGCCTCCTCCGGGGGCGCCCATCCCCTGTCGTCCTCGGGGGGCGCGCCCAGCCCCGGCACGTCGAGCACGGCCAGCCCCAGGCGCGCGTCGAGCAACCCGACTGCGGCCTCGAGCGCGCGGCCGTCGGGGGCCGAGACCGTGAGGTGATCCGCCCCATGGCGCGGCCATCCGAGGACCAGGGCGCTGGCCGTGATCACCCTGTCGGGCGCCACCCACGCGCCGCCCCCGATCTCGCCGGGTCCGGGCACGCTCGAGCGGGGATCGGGTGCGCCAAGTCGCGTCACGGCCAGCGTGCGTGCGCGAATGCGCCCCGCGAGGGCCTCCCGCTCGGACATCAGCAGGGGTTCGCGCAGGGGATCGGCCGCCGTGGCGTCGGGCGCAGGCGGCCCGCCGTCGCCGACGGTGGGCGCCGCCCCGGCGCGGGTCGATGCGGCGGCCATCAGCGCCACCACGACGCGCCCTTGCAGGCGGTGCAACAATCTGCACTGCGGTCCGGCGCGTCGCCCTGGCAGAATCCGGGACGCTGTTTCTCGTGTCGGGTCGTCGCACATTTCTCGACCCCTCCGGGAACCGGCTAGCACGGCCGCTGTCGAACGGCCCGATGGCCGAACCGGCCTTCGAAGGTGCCCGCGGAGAGCCCAAGCGGTCAAGCGCGCCCTGCGCGGCTTTACCGCAATCGTATCGCGGCGTTCGGGTTGACCGACCAGGGCCGCGTGGCTATCTTGCGTGGAATTTTTTGCCCGACCCGTGAGGGGCGGGCCGCGGGCGCCGCGACGACGCCCATCCGGAGGATCAGGACTTGAGCAACAACAGCAACAACCTCCGCGTCGCCGTGCTCTGGCACGACACGGTCTTCTCCGAGACCATTGTCAGTGGCGGGCAGCCGGTCACCATCGGCGAGGGGACCCGCAACACGCTCATCGTGCCTGACGTCGCGGGTGTGGGCGACAGCCACGCCATGTTTACGCCGGCCCCGGGCGGCTTCTCTGTCCAGCTCACCCCCGAGATGGGGGGGCGGCTCAGCCTGGGCGGCTCGGACACGACGGTCGAGGAGGCGCGCAAGGCGCAGGGCGGCAACCTCTCGGTCGCGGGCGGCGACTGGGGCGTCATCGACCTCGGCCCGCTGGCGGTCTTCTTTCAGTGCGGCGTCGAGCGCGAGACGATGCCCCGCCGCCCCGTCTGGGCCACGATGGAGTCGCCGCTGCTGGGATCGCTGCTCGCGGCGCTCGCGGTGCACCTGGGCTTCCTGATCGCGGCGTTCTTCTTCTGGACCGACGATCCCCAGCTTACGCAGCTCGATCTGAGCGACCGTTTCATGAAGGTCATCGTCGAGGAGCCTCCCCCCGAGATCGAGGAAGAGGAGAAGGAGGAGTCGGTCGATGACGACGTCGGCAAGAAGGCTGGCGGCGAAGAGGGCAAGTTCGGCGAGGAGGACAAGAAAGAGAAGTCCAAGGTGCCGAAGCGCGATGGCGAGATGGTCGACAAGATCAAGGACGTGGGCATCCACAAGGCCCTCGGGTCCAACCTGCTCGGCCGCGGCCCGCTGAAGAACGTGTTTGGCGACAAGACCGGCTTCGACAGCAAGCTCAACGCCGCCATGGCCGGCGCGGGCGACGACCTGGTCATCGGCCAGGGCGCGGGCGGTATGGGCCTGCGCGGCACCGGCAGCGGCGGTGGCGGCGAGGGCTTCGGCCGAATCCACGGCATGGGACGCATCGACACCGGCGGTGGCCGCGGCACGCGCGCCAACCTGGGCGGCAAGAAGAAGCGCAAGGCCAAGGCCAGCGTGCGTCGCGGCCCGGCGAACATGTCGGGCTTCTGCAAGGAAGCCGACATCCAGCGCGTGGTCGCTGCCCGCCAGAGCGGCATCCAGTTCTGCTACGAGAAGGAACTCGCACGGAACCCCGAGCTGCAGGGCAAGGTCACGATGTCCTTCCGAATCGGCCTGGACGGCGCCGTGGTGAAGGCCTTCGTCGAGAACAGCAGCCTGGGCAGCAAGGACGTCGAGGGCTGCATGGCCCGACAGATTCAGCGTTGGAAGTTCCCCAAGCCCGAGGGCGGCATGTGCCAGATCCGCTACCCCTTCGTCTTCAACGCCGGGCTCTGATCCGCGCCCTCACGACGCCAGCCGCGAACCAGCGATCGCTGCGCGCCCGACACACTGTGCCTGCCTCCCCCCGCCTTCGAAGCCTCCCCCTGCCGCGTGGCCGCACCCCTCGCCGCGACGCGGGGCCTGCGTGCGCCCGGACCCGACGTGCGCGCGGAACTCGGAAGCCTCCCCCAACAGATCGTTGACGACGTCCACAAAGAAAAAAACCCGAGCCGGTGAGGCTCGGGTTCGACAAGAGGGAGCGCCGGCCGATGAAGCCCGGTGGCGCTGGCGCGGCGGACACGCCCTGCGGTCGGTCAGAGGTCGATGACGATGACCCGGGCGGGTTCGTCCTCTTGGACCTCGTCGCGCTCCCAGTCCATCGGAGGCTCCGGCTCGAGGGGAAGCTCGAGCGCCGGTCGCTCGTGGATCCTGCGCCGTTCCTCGTCGCGCCTGCGGATTTGATCGATGATGTAGGCGTCCAGCACGGCAGTCCTCCCGGCCGGCCCTTCGGCCCGGCACCGCTCCGTACGATGTAAACGACGGCGCGGCGTTTCAGGTTTAATCTCGCAGATGCGGTGGGTCACACGCAAACCTCCCGTCTGCCCCACCGGTGCCGTGCGGATCATCCGGGGGCGCGACGAGCGCCGCCGGGGGCCCACGGCGCGCCCAACGCCCACGCAGCCACACCGCACGCGCCTGCTCGGCGGCCAGCCACCAGCCGTCGCGACCCATGAGCCAGCCCCCTCGGAGCAGCGCGACCCTGACGAGACGCCAGCCCGCCCGCAGCGCCACCTCGACGTGGCCCGGACGGCGTCCAAGCGTCCGCAGATCGACGGCCGACAGCGCGGCGTAGCGCTCCAGCTTGGCCCGCGCGTGCGCACGGTCGCGATAGCCGTGGTGCAGGATGGTCTCGTCCCCGCGGCGCACGGGTCCGGTGACCACCGCGCGCTCATGAACCGACGCGGGCGGCCACCGCGCAGCGTCGCGACGGAGCAAGCGCAGGCGTCGCGCCGGGGCGTAGCCGCCCCACCGCAACGGTCTCTCACCCAGGTGCGAGAGGATAGGGAGGCGAAAGCCCGCCACCCGCGGGTGGGCGGCGACGAGCGCATGAAGCCGACCGATGGCTCCAGGCGCCAACCGCTCGTCCGCGTCGATGAACAGGATCCACTCGGTGCACGCCGCCTCGGTGGCGCGCGCCCGAAGCTGGGCGAAGGTGCCCTCGCCCGGGAGCACCTGGGCGCCGGCCCGCGCCGCGACCTCGGCTGTGTCGTCGGTCGATCCGTGATCGACGACCAGCAGGACCTCGGCGCCCGTCGCCGTCCCGAGACAGCCCCCGATCAAGGCGCCTGCGTTGCGTGCGATGACGGCGACGGTGAGACCGGGCACCCGTCCGGCGCCGGTCACTCCGCGACGTCGAGCGACCCCGGGGCCACGCTCTCGGGCATCCCCGTGACCCGGTCCAGCTCACGGGTCGCCTCGTCGAGCGCCTCGAGCGCCGCCACGAAGGCTTCGCGGGGCCCCTCCTCGCCGTCGGGTCCAGCGATGACCTCGACCAAGCCCGCCCACCGATCGAGCAGGGCGCACGCGGCGCCGCGTGCACGAGCGGCCGCCTGGCGCGTGGCGTCTTCCGCGACGGGGACACTGGCCGCGACGGCCGTCGGCTTGGCGGTCTGCTGGGTGACGAGCAGCTCCAGCATGCGCTGCTCGGCCAGGTCACGCTCGTCCCGCACCGCCGACAGCTCGACCTCGAGCTCCGCGATGTGCGCGCTGCGGCGCTCCAACTCCAAGTCCTTGGCCTGCATGAGGTGCGCCCGACGCGTCACCGCGCCCAGCTTCGCCTGCATGTTCTGGAGGCGCTCGGCCGTGCCCTCGTCCATCTTCTCGGTGACCTCTCGGTCTTCGCGCGCTCTCCGCAGCGCGTCCTCGGCCCGCTGCGCCCGTTCCTCGAGTCCGGCGACCGCCTCCTCCGTCGACCGCGCCCGCGCGCGGAGCGCCTCCATCTCGGCGTTGACCTCCGCGCGGGCCGGCGGGCCCTCCTCGGTGATGCGCCCCACGCCGCCGAGCAGGTCCCGCCGTGTCTGGGCGCTCGAGGCGGCCGCCCGGGCCTCGTCGAGGGCCGCTCGCAGGTGCTTCTGGGCGCCGTGCCCGCGCACCAGCTCCGCCTCGGCCGCGTCGAGGCGCGCGCGCAGGTCCGAAGCGGCGGCCAGGCGCACCCCGGCCGCGCGGAGCCAACTGGCGGCCTCGGTAAGCTGTGACTCGAGGTCCTCGGCGCGCTGCTCGGCCTGGAACCAGCTCGCCTCGGCCGCGGCCAGCTCATTGTCCATGCGCGCGGCCCTCGCCATGCGCTCCGCGTCGGTGGCCATGTGGCCCGCGCGCGTCGCGTCCACCTCGTGCCTGAAGGACGAGATCCGCGCTTCGAGCGCCTTGACGTGGGCACGCGCCGCCTGGAGCTCGTCGGGGTCGGTCGCGGCGCGCGTGGCCAAGCTGGCCCGCAGTCCCTGGTTCTCCTCGCGCAGCGCGTCGCGCTCGGCGCGCAGGCTGCGGGCGTCGTCCTCCAGCAGGCCGGGCAGGGCCGCGGTCGTCTCACGCGCGTTGGCGTCGGCTCGCTCGCGCTCCATCTGGGCCACACGAGCCAGGGCCTGTTGCGCTCGCTCCTGCGCGGTCGCCGCCTCTTCGTATGCGGCCGCTTGGCCCGCCTCGGCCTGAAGCAGGGCGTCCTGGACCCTGGCGAGCGCCTCCGCCTGCCTGGCGTTGAACACTCGCAACCGCTCGTGTTCGACCGGATCGACGCCCGGCACCTCGCGCGCTGGCCCGGGCTCCGCCGGCCGCGCGATCTCCGTGACCGGCACCGGCGCGCCGACGAAGCCCTGACGCGCAGCCCGCGCTCGCGGAGGCGGCGTCGGATCGTCCTCGATGAAGTGAAGCACGTAGGTGCCGCATCGGATGGAGTCGTCCGGCGCCAGATGCCGGCGCGAGATCAGCACCTCATTGACCAGGGTTCCATTGGCGGAGCCCAGATCCGCGATGCGGAAGCGGCCGTCCTCGAAGGCGATGGCGCAGTGGCGCCGCGACACGCTGGCGTCGGCCACCACCACGTCACAGTCCGGGTGCCGGCCGACGACGGTCTGGCCGCGGGCCGGATCGAGCGGGTGCACCTGGCGCCGCCCGGCGCGATCAGTGTAGACGAGGCGTGCCACCGAGCGCGCTCCCCCGGGGTCTAGAGCTTCGCTTGTTATAGAGGGCCACTCCCCGGCGGTCCAACTTGGCGCCGAACCTGCCTCCATGCCCGCGGCGGCACCCCGCGCCCGATTGAGAGACGGGCGCGCGCAGCGCGGGGCCGCAGGCCGTCGCACGCTCTGCTCCGCAGGCGTTCCAGCGGCCGCCGCCCGCGACCTGAGGAAGTTGACACACCGTGGCGCCAGCCGCGCGTACCAGGGCGCGTACTGAGACCGTCGGCGGCCGCGGTTGACATGCCAAACGAGGCTCGGCTAGAACGCGATGCTCGCAGCCGATCGACCTCGTGCTCAGAGCGCCCTGGTCGTCCGACGGCCGCTCGAACGAACACCGGCGTCCACCCGCGGTGGCCGCCTCGGAGGTTGCGATGGTGTCGATCCGCCAGAAGCTTGTACTGACGTCGGCCTGCCTGGCCGGCGCCCTCGCGCTCAGCTGCGCGGAGCAGGTCGACGACGTCGACCGCACGCAGCCGAACGCCCTGCCGAAGTCGCTGTTCCAGGACGAATGGTACTTCGCACGGACGGTGATTGACGTCCCGTACGAGGCGGGCGGCACCTTCATCGGCGATCGCCAGGAGTACACATTCGGCGAGGACTTCCCCGCCATCAAGATCCGGTGGCGCATCGAAGAGGACCGCCTCTTCGCCTGTCGCGCGGACGAGATCATCGTCGGCAGCAACAGCGAGGGCCGGGCGGCGGGCGACGAGACGGATCCGCAGCAGGACGAAGCGCGCGCGGCCAATGACGCCGAGGGCGACGCGTACCGCAAGTTCCCCTGCGACCACCCGGTGGCCGCCTTCGCGATCCAGAGTCACTTCGACATCCTGCGCGACTACAACGCCGCCTCGGGCGAGCAGTCGAACGTGATCAACGAGAACACGAGCGACCGGCCCTGGCACGAGCGCGACTATATCCGCGTCGACTGGACCGACCTCGGGATCAGTGACTACAACTTCAACCTCTACGCGCAGGCCGATCTGGGCTGGGTGGGCAAGCTCGAGGCCCCCTACTACGTCCAGGAAGAGCGCGGTGATTGCCGGATCCGCAAGGCCGACGGCACCGACGACTATTCGACCTGCGAGGAGGGCTTCGTTCCGCCCATCATCGACGACAGCAACATCCTGCTCACCGAGCGGATGACGCTGGCGCCCGAGGACGGCTACGGCGGGGGGCCCATCAACACCTGCTTCCGGACCAGCATCTTCGGCGCGGGCACGGCGTGCACGGCGTCCGAGATCGGCATGCGCTACGCCTTCAAGAAGGTGCCCGTGCGCACGCCCGAGACCGCCTACGAGCCGCTCTACTATCCCGACAACTCCTTCGAGCGCTTCGGCATGTGGCGCGTCAAGAAGAACACCTACACCAACGGCCGCGGTGAGACCGACTTCAAGCAGTACCTGGCCACCCGCTTCAAGATCTGGGAGCGCACGCAGAGCTGCGACGGCGCCGGCAACTGCACGCCGCTGCCGCTGACCGACTCAGCCCGCGGTCTGAAGCCGATCGTGTACTACCTCAACCGTGCCTTCCCCGTGGATCTGAAGCCCGCCGCCTTCGGCATCGCCAAGGAGTGGAACGACGCCTACAACGGCATCGTCGCGGACCTCGACCTGACCGACACCTGCAAGGTCGTCTGCAACGGCAACACGCCGGCCGCGCAGTGCGCGCCCACCGACACGTGGTCGATGACCGGCAAGTGCGCCTTCGAGCTGCGGGAGAATGACGGGGAGCAGTTCCTCGGCGACCTTCGCTACAACTTCATCGCCTTCATCGAGGATCCAGGTCAGGGCCAGCCCTGCGGGGTCGGCGGGCCGGCCAACGATGCCGAGACCGGCGAGCTGGTCAACGCGGTGACGTACATCTACGGCGCCGGCTGCTTCGACTATCTCACCACGCGCCTCGCGGACTCGGTCGACATCCTCTGCGCGCAGCACGCGCAGGCCGGCGAGTCGCTGCCGCAGTCCTGCGACGGGATGGACGAGAACCAGTACCTGCGCGGCCTTCGCGTGCTCGAGGTGCTCCAGGCCCAGGGCTACGTCCAGGGCCCCACGTCGCCGATTCGCAACCTGACGGGGGCGTCGGTCGCCGGCGTCGCCAACAGCCCCGCCACCGAGGCGCGGCTCGACGAGGTGCGGGAGCGCATGCAGGAGCTCAAGCAGCACCGCGGCGCGCTGCACACCCGGCGCGAGAAGCTGCGCGCCTCGGGCCTCGACCGCGCCCTCGTGCCCGATGAGCTGGCGCGCGAGCTGAGCGGCGGTCGGGCGCAGACCGGCGCCGATCTCACCGAGGACGAGCTGACCGCGTTCAACCCGCTCGACATGCACCACGGCGCGATGGCCGATCGAAACCGCCTGCAGTTGCAGTGGGCGGCGCGCGCTCGCGAGCCGGCCGAGTACCTGTTCGACGACAACGGGCTGTGGCAGTTCGTGCAGCAGAACAAGGATCTGCCCCGCGAGGCGCTGGTCCAGAAGATGCGCGAGCTGTCCTTCCGTGCCGTGACCCTGCACGAGCTCGGTCACAACCAGGGCCTGCGCCACAACTTCATCGCGTCCTTCGACCGCGCCAACTTCCAGCCCGAGTACTGGCAGATCCGCGAGGAGACCGAGCAGTCCTTCGTGCAGGAGTTCGGCCGCCCGGCGCCCGACTTCCAGCCCTTCCGCGACGACGCCGAGAGCGACACCGAGTTCCTCGCGCGCTTCCAGCAGTGGGAGTCGGACCGCACCATCCTGCGCACGATGCAAGAGGACGCCGGCATCAAGCTGTACCGCTACAGCTCGATCATGGACTACGGGGCCATGTGGTATGGGGACTGGCAGGGCCTGGGGAACTACGACCGCGCCGCAATGCGCTTCCTCTACGCCGGCCAGGTGGACCGCTTGGACTGCCAGGGTCGCACCCCGGAGGACTGCCAGGGCCAGCTCGCCGAGGGCACCCGCACCCACGTCGCCTGGTACCGCGGTGGCGAGCTGTGCGACGACGACAGCGACTGCGCAATGGTCTCGGCCGGCCAGAAGTGCCGAGCGAACGAGGCCGTGGGCGCGAAGTTCTGCTCGAACTGGGACGATGACGAGCGCGTTCAGGGCCGCTTCGACGTCCGCCAGATGTTCTGCAGCGACGACCGCGTCGGCGATCAGCCCTTCTGCAACCGCTTCGACGAGGGTGAGAGCTCCGAAGAGATCGTGCGCAACATGATCGACCAGTACGAGCGCAACTTCATCTTCAACAACTTCCGCCGCTACCGCGCCAGCTTCGACATCTCGGCCTACATCAGCCGCCTGTCGAGCCGGTACTTCTCGGTGATCGGCGACCAGATGCAGGCGATGCTCTACAAGTACTTCTACGAGGCCCGCTTCCGGAACAACGACGGCCCCGGCGGGTTCCTCGACATGTTCCGCGCGACGGTGGTCGGCTTCGACTTCCTGGGCAACGTGCTGATGCTGCCGGAGTCGGGCAGCTATCAGTTCAACCCCTTCACGAACATGTACGAGTTCCAGGAGCGTGGGCTTACCGACTCGGCCAGCGATGACGTCGTCAACCTGCCGCTCGGCATGGGCAAGCCGGTCTACTCGAGCTATGAGAGCGGCTACTTCGGCGAGATCGACCGGCTGTCCTACGTCGGCACGTTCTATGACAAGATCGTGGCGCTCTCGACCCTCACCACCCGTGACTGGGGCGTGGTGACGGGCGCCAACGACGAGCGCTTCCAGCTCAACTTCTACGACTTCTTCCCCGCCGCCTACATCAAGGTGCTCGGCGCCTTCTCGACCGGCGACTTCGATCAGGTCTCGCTGCACTACGACGCGAGCACCAAGACGATGACGAACCGCGTGTTCTGGGACGGGACCTTCTTCAGCTCCGACCCCGAGTTCACGCCCGCCGACGAGCAGCTCGGTGGTGAGATGGTCGAGCCCGGCGCCTCGACGCTGCTGTACGTGTACGCGCTCATCTACGGGATGATCGACACGCCCTACTACAACGACCTGACCTTCACGAACTCGATGCGGGTCTTCGAGGAGGGCGGCCTGACCGGCTTCGACGTCAGCAACTCC
>CALBMW010000574.1 GCA_937896275.1 uncultured Myxococcales bacterium | reverse complement strand
CGATGCGCGCCACCAGCGCGTTGCGCCGCAAGCGAGCCTCGGTCGGCGTCCGGCCCAGCGCGCGCGCGGCGTCCACCGCGGTCATCCGCTCGGCGAAGAGCATGCGGGCCCAGAGCCGTTCCACCGGTGGAAGCTGCTGGGCCGCGCGCCGCAGGGCCTCCGTCTCGGCCGCCGCGCGCCGCGCCCAGTCGGCGTTGTCCCCGCGCCGAGGCAGCGCCGCGACCAGCGGTGGGGGGTTCGAGCGCTCGCTGGGCCGTGTCCTGCCGCGGTGGAAGCGCAGGGCGGCGACGTACAGCCAGGCCCCGAAGGCCACCTCCCCGTGGAAATCGCGCAGCCGCTCGCCCGCGCCGGAGAAGAGATCGGCCGCGAAGCGCCGCGCATCATCGGCCTCGCCCTGGGCCTCACCCCAACGGGCCCGGGCGACGGCGATCGCGTGACGAATCAGCGGTCGGTAGCGAGCCTCGAAGGTGAGCACCGCGTGGGGCTCGGCGGCCGCGAGGTCGTGCGCGAACGACTGGTCATCCTGCTGCGGTGAGTCGGCGCCGGACACCCGCACAGCGTCGCACAACGCGCCCGGCGGGGTCGAATCGAAGAGGGTCCACGGCCGCGACCCGCGGCGCCGGCGGCCACCCTTCACCCGTCAGCCGAGGCAGCGGAGGCAGCCGCGGCTGCCCTGGTCTACTTCTGGGGGGGAGGGAGCGTCCGGGCGCCGGGGGGGGGCGCGCCGGGCGGTCCGCCCATCCCGCCGCCCATCATCATCATGCCAGCCATCGCCTTGAGCTTCATGACCTGATCCTGGGTCAGGTCGAGGGCCACCGAGACCACCTTGCCCTTGGCCACCGTCTTCATCGCCTGCAGGGCCGGGGCGATGCCGAGCATGGTGAGCATCGGCTGAGCCTGCGGATCCTGCACGCCCGCCTGCACCTGCGTGACGATGGCCTTGGCGGCCTCGGCCGACGCTGTGCCGATGTTGAGGCGGAGGCCGATGCCCCGGCTCAGATCGATGGAGCCGCTCACGCTCTCCAGATCCTTGCCCTGAGGGCCCATCTGCTGCCGGACGTTCGCGGGCAGGGACGCCGCGAACCAGACGTGCTTGCTGGTGTCGACGCCGTCGACCAGCTTGCGGAGCGCGCCGTCCTTCGCCAACGCGCCCTTGCCCTTGCTCGCGCTGAGCGCCCGCTCGACCATCGGCTTGGGGCCCATGACCGCGCGCTTGCCGGCCGTGAACGCGAGGCCCTCGCCGCCCGGCCCGCCCAGCACCTCGGTGCCCTCGTGCTGCGTGCGCGTGAGCTTGCCCTTGCCCTCCTTTTCGAGGGCGGCCGCGACGGTCTTCGGCTCGACGTCCGCCTCGACGACGACCGCCATCTGCTCGTTCTCACTGAACTTGTCGGACAGGATCACCGTGACGCCGTGAAGATCCGTCTCGGGATCGAAGCCGAAGGTCTTCTTCACTTCGGCGAGGCCCTGCTGCGCGTCGGGGCGGGTCTTGATCTGCTTCAAGATGTCTTGAAACAGGCTCGTCCCCCGCAGGGCGCGGAGGTCGACGTGCAGGAGGGCCATGGTGTCCTGCGGGGCGAGGGCGACGTCGGACTTGCCATCGGCGAGGGCGGTCGAGGTCGCGCCTGCTACGAGGGCGAAGAGCGCCGCGAGCAGCGGCCAGTTGCGGGTTCGCATCACGGAAAGGTCTCCTCCAGGTGTGGGCGGCGCGCGGACGCCTTGGGCCCCAGCACATTCACGACCGGGGGCATCGGCGTCAACATGGATTTGTGGGCGCGCGCGCGAGTGGACTTGCCGCGCGGGCGCGATACTGTGGGCCCCTCGCCTCCATGGAGGATCCGATGACGTCCCTCGAGACCCGCACCCGGGCGGTCGGTGAAGACCTCTTCCAGCGCATGAAGGGGAACAAGCCGGGCGTCTTCGACAAAGCCTGGTGGAGCGGTCAGGTGCTCGAATGGGCGATGCGCGATCCGGGCTTCAAGACCGAGATGTTCCGCTTCGTCGACGTCTTCCCGGTCCTCACCACGCCGGACGAGGTGAGCCGACACATCCAGGAGTACCTGCTGCGGCCCGGACTGAAGGTGCCCACGGCGCTCAAGGTCGCCCTCAAGAGCGCGAGCCTGGGCAGGCTGGCCATGCGCGTCGCGACGGGGCAGATCGCCCGAAACCTGGAGGGCATGGGCCGCAACTTCATCGTCGGCGAGACCCCGACCGAGGCGATCAAGCCGCTCCGCGACCTGCGCAAGCACCACCAGGCCTTCACGGTGGATCTGCTGGGCGAGGCCGTGGTCAGCGACGTCGAGGCGGCCGCCTACGTGGCCCGCTACGACGCGCTCATCGCGACGCTCGCCGCCGAGGCGAAGGGCTGGAAGGAAGATCCGCGCCTCGATCGCGACGATCGCGGGTCCATCCCGCGCGTGAACGTCTCGGTCAAGGTCAGCGCGATGGACAACCACCTCGACGCGCTCGACTTCGACGCCAGCGTCGAGCGGGCGGCCACGCGCCTCGTGCCGCTCTTCGTCGCGGCCCGCGAACAGGGCGCCTTCGTGAACCTGGACCTCGAACAGCACGCGCTGCGCGACCTGACCTTCGCCGTCTTCGAGCGGGTGCTCGAGGATCCGAGCCTCGAGGGCTTCGACGACGCGGGTGTGGTGGTGCAGGCCTACCTGCGCGACGCCGAAGACGACGTGCGCCGCGTGATCGACTGGGCTCAGCGCAACGCCCGCCGGGTCACCGTCCGGCTCGTCAAAGGCGCCTATTGGGACTTCGAGACCGTGCGCGCCGCGCAGGAGGGCTGGCCCTCGCCCGTGTGGCGCGACAAGGCGGACACCGACGCCTGCTACGAGCGCTGCGCGTCCATGTTGCTGCAGGGCCACGCGCACGTGCGCACGGCCATCGCCAGCCACAACGTGCGCAGCATCGCGCAGGCGGTGGCGACCGCCGAGGCCCTCGGCATCCCGATCGACGGCTATGAGATCCAGTGCCTCTACGGGATGGCCGAGCCGGTCAAGGCGGCCTGCGTGGACCGCGGCCACCGGGTGCGGGTCTACGCGCCCGTGGGGGATCTCATCCCCGGCATGGCCTACCTGGTGCGGCGGTTGCTGGAGAACACGAGCAACGAGAGTTGGCTGCGGCAGGGATTCGCCGACGGCAAAGGGATCGACGCGCTGCTCGCGGCCCCCCAGCCGGTGGGGCGCGACGCGACGCTGCGGCCGCCGGCGGGGCGGACGGATCCGGACGCGCCGGCGCCCTTCGTCAACGAGCCCATGCGTGACTTCACCCAGGCCCAGGCCCGGAGGCGCTTCGCCGCGGCGCTGGACCGCGTCCCGCTCGGGGCCCACCTCGGGCCGGTGATCGACGGCGATCCCGTGTCGGGCGGCGAGCGGCTCGAGCGGCTCGATCCTTCCGACGGCGCCACCGTGCTGGGCACGGTCAGCCTGGCCGACGTGGCCGCCGCCGACCGCGCCGTGATGACCGCCAAGGCCGCCTTCCCCGCGTGGCGCGACACGGCCCCGAAGGCGCGGGCCGCCGTGCTGTTCGAGCTGGCCGCCCGGCTGCGGGCCGAGCGCGACGACCTGTCGGCGTTGATGGTGCGCGAGGTGGGGAAGCCCTGGCGGGAGGCCGACGGCGACACCTGCGAAGCCATTGATTTCTGTGAGTATTACGCGCGCGAGATGCTGCGCCTGGGAGAGCCCCGGCTGATGCAGCGGCTGCCCGGCGAGACCGATCATCTCTCCTACCTGGGGCGGGGGGTGACGGCCGTGATCGCGCCGTGGAACTTCCCGCTGGCGATCTTCACCGGCATGACCGCGGCGGCCCTGGTCACGGGCAACACGGTCGTGGCCAAGCCGGCCGAGCAGTCGATGCTCATCGCGGCGCGCGTGGTCGAGTTGGCGCACGCGGCGGGGGTGCCGAAGGGGGCGCTGCAGTTCGTCCCGGGCTGGGGCGAGACGGTGGGGGCGCACTTGGTGGCGCACCCTGACGTCACGACCATCGCCTTCACCGGGAGCCAGGCGGTGGGCTTGGCGATCTGGCGCCAGGCCGGCGTCACGGCGCCCACGCAGGGTGGGCTGAAGCGCGTGATCTGCGAGATGGGCGGCAAGAACGCGATCGTCGTGGACAACGACGCCGATCTCGACGAGGCCGTGGCCGGGGTGGTCAAGAGCGCCTTCAGCTACGCGGGGCAGAAGTGCAGCGCGTGCTCGCGGGTGATCGTGGTCGAGCCGCATCACGACGCCTTCCTCGAGCGCCTCGTCGAGGCGGCGCGCAGCCTGCACGTGGGCTCGCCGCTGAACCCCGGCACGCAGATGGGCCCGGTGATCGATCCCGAGGCGCAGGCACGGCTGACGCGGGCGATCGAGCGCGGCAGGCAGACCGCGCGCCTGGTGCTGGGCGATCGGTGGGACGCGACCACCGAGGGCGGGGGCTACTTCGTACGGCCGCACATCTTCGCCGACGTCTCGCCCGAGGATCCGCTGGCGCAAGACGAGCTGTTCGGCCCCGTGCTGGCGGTGCTGCGCGCGCGCGACTTCGACGACGCGCTGCGCATCGCGAGCGGCACGCGCTACGCGTTGACCGGCGGCGTCTACAGCCGCTCGCCAGTCAACATCGCCCGGGCGCGCGCCGAGCTCCGCGTGGGCAATCTGTACGTGAATCGAAGCATCACCGGCGCGCTGGTGGGGCGGCAGCCCTTCGGCGGCTTCGCGATGAGCGGCGGCGGGACCAAGGCCGGCGGCCCCGACTACCTGCTGAGCTTCCTCGATCCGCGCTGCGTGACCGAGAACACGCAGCGACGCGGCTTCGCCCCCGACCTCGAGAGCTAGAAGGCCCGGCGGCCTCCCCACGATCTCGCTCCGCGTCGCTCGACACCTTCCCGAGAGACTCCCCGCGTCCGCGCGCCCGGTCGTGCATCTACCCAGCAGCGGTCGGGCGTGCCTTGGCGTGCGGCCATGGCCCCGCCGGGAGGTGGACGATGCTGTATCGCGACTACCTGACGATGCTGGGGGCCCGAACCGGCCTCGACGCCGATCTTGCGGCCCTGGCCGCGGAGACCGTGCTGGGCGTGCTTGGCCAGCGCATGACCAAAGTGGGCCGCGACCGGGTGATCGCGCGCATGCCGCCGGAGTTGGGTTGCTTCCTGGCGCGACGCGGCACGGGCGCGACCTTCGACCTCGATGACTTCTTCGCCCGCGTGGCGCTCGCCGAGGGGCAGCGCGTGGGCTTCGCCGTCGAGCACGCCCGGGCGGTGTGCGAGGTGCTCGCCGAGCAGGTCCAGCCGAGGCTGCTTCGGTCGATCCGCGAGGCGCTGCCCAGCGCCTACGCCGATCTCTTCCAGGTGTACCCACGGCGCGCGCTCGAGCACCCCGTACCCCCGCCGCCCGCCTTCCGCCACAACCTGGCGAGCGGCGTCCCCGGGCCGGGCCATCCGCTCAGCGAGGCGCGCCCCAACGAGGGCCACCGCACGGTCGTCGAGGATGACCCTCACGGGGAGAACCACCTGTCGGGTGGCCGCGCCGACAGCAGGCATCCGGTGAGCGACGCCCACTGAACGGGCCGGGCGACGCACGCCGCCTTGGGCCACAGAGACAGCG
This sequence comes from uncultured Myxococcales bacterium, assembly GCA_937896275.1. GTDB lineage: Bacteria > Myxococcota_A > Bradymonadia > UBA7976 > UBA1532 > JACKDN01. Next base: position 565 of record CALBMW010000574.1, on the reverse strand, counting down.
CGGTGCACTCACACGACCGCACTGACATCCACCGTGGACCCGCCCGCGGGCCGCTCCCCCGCGGCGTCCGGGCGGGTCCCGGCAGGCGCGTCGAGCGAGGCGCGGGGTTGGGCGCCGCCGACGCTGCCGCGACGACAGGCGCCGAGCTAGGATGGGCGCCCGCATGGCGGCCCGCGAGGAGCCCCGATGAAGAACATCCTGCCCGCTGCTGTGCTCCTCTCGATGAGCCTGCATCCAGCGGTCGCGGCCGATCACCCGATTGAAATCAGGCGGTTCCAGTGCTTCACCAAGAACGCCGAGCCGCTGGGCGAGCCGGCGGGTGGCCCCGGCGGAAGCCACTGGAACCCCGAGCATGTGCGCTGCGAGATCGAGCTGCGCGTCGCAACGAGCGAAGCCGGTGCCCGCATCGACCTGCGCTACGGGCAGCCCCCGGCCAAGGGCTCAGCCAAGGGCTCAGCCAAGGGCAAGAAGGTCAAGAAGGGCACCGAACTGGAGTTGGTGGCCCGGCGATTCGTTGCGGCCCCGGATCCGCTCGATCCCTTCGCCACGGCACCGGAAGAGGCCC
>CALBMW010000573.1 GCA_937896275.1 uncultured Myxococcales bacterium | reverse complement strand
CAGGAAGGTCATGTAGCCGGGGTCGTGATAGAGCCGGCGGCGATAGTCCTGGCGCGTCAGCACGATGGCCGCGTCGTGGTCCGCCTGCCGCACGTCGCCGTGGATCTTCAGGACCGCGGCGCCGCGGGGCGTGTCGGTCCAGAACGCCTCCTCCCACCAGCGGTAGCTGCTCGGCCGCAGAAGGTCGCGGTAGACCGCGGGCGAGGGGACGCGCCCCTCCAGGATCGGATCGAAGTTGGTGGTGACCACCGCGCGGAAGGGGATGCCGCGCAGCCATCGCAGGCGCGCCTCCATGCCGTCGCCCAGGGCGCGGGGTTGCAGCCGCTCGCGGAGGGCGGCGAGGAAGTCGGCCCGACCGATCTGATCCTCGACGAGCTGCGCGGCCTGATCGAACTCGTGCGCGCCGGCGTCGGGCCGCGACACCATGCGCTGCACGTGCTCGCGCACGGCGACCTCGAGCCCGGGATCGGCGGCGATGTCGGTCAAGAGGGCGCGCCAGTCAGGCAGATGGGCGGCCGCCGAGAAGCCGGCCCCCACGAAGGCCACGCAGCGGCCACCGTGGATCTCGTCGACGAGATGCTCGGGCAGCTTGGGCAGGCGCGAGCGACTCAAGGGAGTTGGATGTGGGCCAGCACGGCGCGGTGATCGCTCACCCGGTCGGGCAGCACGCGATAGTCCAGCACGCCCACCGAGGGCGTCGTCAGCACCCAGTCCAGGCGCGCTCGCCCGCGGAAGGTGCCGTGACCCTCGTGGGCCTCGGGCTCGTGCGGCTGCACGCCGAGCAGATCGCTCAGGAGCCGGAGCGTGCCGCCCCGCTCGCGCCAGTCGCAGTTCAGGTCGCCCATCACGACCCGCAGGTGGTCGCGCCCGTCGAGCACCTGTGCCAACTCGTGCACCTGGCGGCGCCGGATCCGGCCGCGCGAGAAGTCCAGATGCACCGAGACGAGGTCGATCGTGTGCCCCGCGTGCTCCACGGTCGCCACGACGAAGCCCTTGCTCGGCGTCGGCGGCGAAGGCCGGAAGGTGACCGCCACCGGATCGCGCGGCTCGAGGCGGCTGAGGAGGGCCGTGCCGTAGTCCAGCCGCCGCCCTTGCACGTGACTGCCGCGCAGGTGCCATCCGAAGCCGCCGTTGCGCGCCAGCCAATCGACGTGGTCGAAGCCGCCGCTCCAGGTGCAGGGGCCGTCGGCCTCTTGCAGCGCCACGACGTCGGGGCGCTCGCGGTCGAAGACCGTCGCGATGGCGGTGAGGTGGCCCTCGATCGTTCGCCGTCGCAGCAGGGTCTGGTGGAAGCGCGCGCCGCGACCGTGGGCGACGTTGAGGGTCACCAGCCGCAAGGTGGCGTGGTGCGCTGCCCCGCGCCCGTGCTCCACGCCGTCGAAGATGACGGGGGTCGCGTGGTGGGGGCCCGGGTGGGCGTCGAGGGTGCGGCGCGCGCCCCGGTGCAGGTGTCCGTCGGCGTCGACGCGCAGGGAGGAATCGTCGTGGCCGTTGAAGCCGTTGTCGTCGGCGGCCGGCGCCTCGACCGGCGCCACGGAGCCGGGCGACCGGAGGAACCGGCGGGTGGGGGGCGACTTGCTCACGCGCCCGCGGAAGCCCCCAGGGCTTCGAAGCATCCTCTGAGGTGGCGCTCGGGGTGCGTGGGGGGCCCCCAGGAGTCCTCGACGCGGCAGAGGGCCAGCACGCGGGCCGGTACGCCGGCGCGCGCGTAGGCCTCGAGGCGGTGGTGGCCGTCCATCACCGCCATCTCGAGCAGGCGCGAGGCGACGCGCTCGCCGACCACGCGATCGTCCACCCAGCCCAACGCCACGATCACCGGCCGCTCGCCCAGGACGATGCGCGACGCGACTTCCCCGGCGCGGGTGGCCTCGAGCTTCGCGGTGGGCTGCGATGGCATCATGAGGCTGACGAAGGGCGGGTTCATGCCGATCGCCATCGGCGTCTGGTAGTGCACCAGATCGGGCGGCGGCGCGGCGGCGTCGGGTCCGTGCGCCCAGATCAGATCGACCGGGCCGCTGCCCGCGCGCACCTGGCGCCGGCGCGACATCCAGCTCGCGTGGGGATGCTCGATGCGCTCGATGGGCACGTCGAGCAGGCTGGCGACGTAGCGCCCGCTGCGCATGGCCGACAGCAGCGGCAAGCAGGACTCGATGGCGTCCTCGTCGAGCGCCGAGAGGTCGCGGACCGCGCGATCCAGGGCGATGGCGGCGAGGTGAGCGCGCTCGGGCGACCAGCCGGCCACCGTGAGCATCGCTTCGCAGGTGTTGCCGTCGTTGCCGATGTCGAACAGGCGCTGGCCGCCGACGTACAGGGAGCGGCTCCACCGAACCAGCGCGGCGGGATCGGCGTGATCGTAGGCCGTGTAGACCTGGCTCTGCCCGCCCACCAGCCCGAAGCTGACCATGCGCGGGCCATGCTGCGCGAAGCCCCGGATCGCCAGCGCGGGCCGATCGGGTTGGTCTGATCGCATCAGCCGCAGCCAGGCGGCGCGCTGCGCTTCGGTGTCAGCGTGCTCCTCGTGGGGCTCGAGGGTCGTGAGGCACCACAGCAGGTGGCCGATGGGCTGCACCCATCTCGCCTCGGCCGTCTCGAGCCAACGCACCACGGCGGGGATCACCGCCGGATCCGCCATCAGCTCGAGGCTCAGCAGGTAGGCCTCGCAGGCCTGGTCGTCCAGGTAGGGCAGGGCAATCGCCAGCGAGCACGCGTGCTCGGTGGCCCCGATTCGCCCCAGCGCCACCGCGGCGCGTGCCTGCGCCTCGCCCGCGACGTGCAGCCACTCGGCCAACGCGTCGACGAGGCCACGATCGCCGGTGTGGCCCGCCGCGCTCAACGCAGCCAGGAGCACGCCGTGATCAGCGTGCGCCAGGAGGGGGGCGACGAGGGAGGCCGGCACCCGCACCCGCAGGCGGTTGAGGTGCTCCAGGGCCGCCGCGACCAGGGGTGGATCGGGCAGGCGCAGGCAGTCGACCAGCGCCTGACTGGCGGCGTCGCCTCCCCAGTGCGCGAGCAGACGTACGAGGGTCAGGGCGCCCTGTCCCTCCGCCTCGTGCAGCAGCAGGCGGGCCGCCTCGACCACGCCCGGCGGTCGCTCGTCGCACAGCGAGTCGATCATCGACCAGGTGTCGGTGCCCCCGATGAGGGCCAGCATGAGGTCGCGCGGGGTGGTCTCGGTCATCGCCCCGTCACCAACTGCCCTGGTTGGCCATCGATGCCCAGGGCTCGGCCGGCGGGCGACGCTCGCCGCGCTGCAGCAGCTCGACCGAGATGCCGTCCGGCGAGCGCACGAAGGCCATGTAGCCATCGCGCGGCGGGCGCAGGATGTCCACGCCAGCGGCCTGCAGGCGCGCGCAGGTGGCGTAGACATCGTCGACCTCGAAGGCCAGGTGGCCGAAGTTCCGGCCCTGCGTGTAGGGCTCTGCCTGATCCCAGTTGTAGGTGATTTCGAGTTGGGCGGTGTCGCCCGGGGCGCCCGTCTCGAGGAACACCAGGGTGAACCGCCCCTGCTGCGAGTCGCGGCGGCGGACCTCCCGCATACCCAGCTGGTCACGGAAGAAGGTCAGCGCGGCCTCGAGATCGAGGACGCGCATCATCGAGTGCAGGAACCGCATGATCGCCTCATCGTGATGCCCGATTCTTAGCCGCCGCCGCCGGCTTTCGATAGCCCCCTGCCCACCAGCGTGTCCGACGGCCCCGTCGCTGAAGCAGGGCTGTAATGATGACCTCGGGCTGGATGACATGCAAGCGCCCGCATTCGGACCGATCTCGCCGATGAGGGTTCATCGGCCACGCAGGACCGCCGGATCCCCGATCGCCGCGTGCGCCGTCTCGTAGGTGATGGAGCCCGCGAGCCACGCGTCGCGGATCATCTCGTCCTGGCGGACCATGCCATGCTCGGATCCCGTCTGGAGCACGTTGGCGAGTTGGTGCAGGCGCCCCTCGCGGATGATGTTCTTCACCGCGTCCGTGCCGATCATCATCTCGTAGATCAACAGGCGCCCGTTGCCGTCGGCGCGCGGGAGCAGCCGCTGCGACACGGTGGCCCGGAGCACGTGCGAGAGTTGCATGCGCACGTGCGGCTGCTGGCCGGACGGGAACACGTCCACGATGCGCGAGATGGTGCCCGCGGCCCCGGTCGTGTGCAGCGTGCCGAACACCAGGTGCCCCGTCTCGGCGGCCGTGAGCGCGGCCGAGATCGTCTCGAGATCGCGCAGCTCGCCGATGCAGATGATGTCGGGATCCTGCCGGAGCGCGTGGCGCAGCGCGCTGTGGAAGGTGTCCACGTCGAGGCCGACCTCCTGCTGCACCACCAGCGACTTGCCGGGCGGCAGCAGGAACTCCACCGGATCCTCGATGGTGATGATCTTCTTGCGCGCCTCGCCGTTGATGCGGCCCAGGATCGCGTTGAGCGTCGTCGTCTTGCCCACGCCGGTGGGGCCGGTCACCAGGATCAAGCCGTAGGGTTTGGTGGCCAGGTCGGCGAGCAGCTCGGGCAGGCCCAGCTCCTCGAAGGTAGGCACCGCGCGCTGCCCGATGCGGATCGCGGCCTCCATGCGACCCATGTGGCTGTACACGCTCACGCGGAAGTAGCCAATGCCGGGCGGGCTCCACGAGAAGCACAGCTGCTTCTTCGTGAACCAGTCACCGCGCTGATGCTCGGTGAGGATCGCGTCGATGCTGCGCGTCAGCGCGGACTCGTCGAGGGGCGCGCGCGGCGACAGCTCGATCACGCCGTTGATGCGGAAGGCGGGGGGCTGGTTCGTCAGCAGGTGCACGTCACTGGCACCGCGGCGCAGCGCCTCCGTCAGCAGCTCGCGCAGGTCGAGGATCGGCGGATCGACGGTGAGCGGGTTCATGGTGCGTCCGGCTCCGGTGGCGGCGGCGACTCCCACCGCATCGGGCCACGATCCGCGGGGGGCGTCCAACGGTATACGACTTCGCCCAGGATCGCCGCGGCCGGCACGGGACGCAGGGGGACGTCGAAGAGCAGCACCGCGCCCTCGGGGACGTCGATGGGGGCTTGTCGATCGTGGGTCTCACCGCGCGGCAGCGGGGCCGAGATCGTGGTGTAGGCGCCGTCCACCAGGAAGCGACCCCCGTGGACCGTGACGCGCTGCCCGGGGCCCGCGAGCACCGGGGCCACCGTCAGCAGCCCGCGCGCGTCCTCGGCCGCGACCATCGCGCCCACCGGTGGCGGCCCGTCCACCGGGCGCAACCACAGCTCGCCGGGCTCGAGGCCGAAGCGCGGCTGGTTGAGGTGCACGGTGGGCAGGGCGCGGTTGAACGCGAAGCTCGCGACGCTGAGCGCGCCGAGCACGAGGGCCAGCACCGAGCCCGCCGACGCGACGGTCGCGAGGCCGAGGGCGGAC
>CALBMW010000572.1 GCA_937896275.1 uncultured Myxococcales bacterium | reverse complement strand
CCGCCCGACGCGGCGCGGCCGGAGGTATCGGTCCCGGCCCCCGACGCGGCGCCCGACGCAGCACCCGACGCAGGCGCCCGGCGGGTGCCCCTCGATCCTGACAGCCCCTGGCCCAAGTTCCGCGCCAACCCGCAGCAGGACGGTCGCGCTGACGTGCACCCCAGCCTCGAGGGCGGCGCGCAGTGGGCCTTCCCCACCGGGAAGGGCATCTTCAGCACGCCCGTCATCGCGGGGGACGGTACGATCTACGTCGGATCGGGCGACCGGAACATGTACGCCATCAACCCCGATGGCACCGAGCGATGGCACTTCGAGACCGGCGAGATCATCGACTCCTCGGGCCTGCTCGACGACCGCGGGCGCCTCTACTTCGGATCGGGCGACGGCCACCTGTACTGCCTCGACGCGGCGACCGGCGACGAGGTCTGGCGCTTCGAGGCGGACTCGCCCGGCGGTCAGCAGGCGTTCATCAACTGGTTCGAAGGTAACGTGGCCATGGGTGTCGATGGCACGCTGTACGTGCCGAACGACAACTTCCTCGTGTATGCCATCAATCGCGACGACGGCGCGGTCGTGTGGCGCTACCGCGTGCGCGATCAGACCTGGTCGCTGCCCGCGGTCGATGTGGCGTCGGGCCGGCTGTTCTTTGGCAACAACAACCTGCTGGCCGCGTTGGGCGACAACACCTTCGCGCTCGAGGCGGACGGATCGAAGGCGTGGAGCGCGGGCACCGACGGATCGGTGGCGGCCAGCCCGCTGCTGACGCCCGGGGGGCAGGTCGTCGTGGGTGGGTTCGATGGCTTCGTCCGGGCCTACGAGTCGGTGACCGGGGCGCCGCGCTGGGTGTTCGGCGCGCGCGACCATGTGTACGCCAGCCCGGCCCGCCTGCCGGATGGCACCTTGGTTCAGCCGGCGGCCGATGGCACGATCTATGGGTTGTCACCCGCCAACGGCGCCGTGATCTGGGCCTTCGACACGCGCGAGGCCATCCGCTCGTCCCCCGCCGTCGACGCCGACGGCACGATCTACGTCGGCTCGGGCGAGGGGCGGCTGTTCGTGCTGAACTCGGATGGCACCCTGCGCTGGTCGATGCTGCTGATCGCCGACGACCGCAACGACCTCAACGCGTCGCCGGCGCTGGGCCGCGACGCGATCTACATCGCAGGAGAGAGCGGTGAGGTGTTCAGCGTGCCTTATGACTATTGCCTGCGGCCGGCGGCGATCGACGACGATCGCTGCGCGACGGGGGCCGAGGATCTGCCCGCGGACGGGGCGCACCTGCTCTACACGACCTCGTTCGGCAGCGCGCTGCCGGTGCCGCCCGACGCGATCGAGGCCAACCAGCCGTTGGCCTTCACCCTCCTGCTGCGCGAGGGCGGTGACACGCGACTGGCGCTGCTCGACTCGTCCAGCGTGCGGGTGGCGCTCGATCCGCCCAAGGGCGTGCAGGTCGAGGTGTCGGCCAACCGCGCCTTCGTGACCGTTCGGCCGGTGGGCGCCTTCGCGGCGGACGCGGAGGGGACGCTGCGGTTGACGGTGCACGCCGACTATCTGGTGAACCCCGAGCGGACCGGCCTGCGCTTCGAGGGCGGCGCGCCGGGCGGCACGGTCGATCAGACCTTCACCTTCGACGTGGCGCCCGGCGCCCCCGGTCTGCTGCCCCTCGCCGTTCCGGTCGAGCCGGGGGCGCACGGCGGAGTGTGGGAGCTCTACCGTCTGGCCGCGCCGCTGCCGACCATCTTGCCCAGCTACAACCAGATTGGCTTCGACTCGCTGCATTACCTGGTGGCGCTCGTCGAGGGCGACGATCGGCGGGCGGTGGCCTGGGTCGTGGGCGCGCTGCTCGACGGGGCGGGGCGCACGGTGCCGGATCCGTCCACCAAGGCGCTGTTCCCGATGGAGGTGACGAACGACGAGGGCCGCGTGACGCTGATCAACCAGGATGGGCTGGCGCTCGAGGTGCTCAACGCGCGGCTGGGCTTCGACGTGTTCCACATCGCCGCGCGGCTGGACGCGGCGGGGGCGGCGGTGGGGCCGGCGCGCCTGGTGGTGTCGGCGGCCTGCGCGGACATCCCGCTGTACGGCATGTTCCTGCGGCAACTGGGCTTCTGCAATCCGCAGACGGACGTGCTGCACGTCTTCGGCGCGGCGATCCTGCGCCCCTGGGACGCGAGCGCGGCGGGACCGGCGCCGGCGGTGGGCGAGTTGGCCTTCGAGGCCGGCGCCCGGAGTGTGAGGGTGACCTTCTTGGCGCCGACGCTCGATCCTGCGCGCTACCTCACGTCCCTGCTGCTGATCGACGAAGCGTCGGGGCGCGCCGTGTCGCTCGACTACGGGCCGGCGACCGAGCGCGCGCTCGACGCGCAGGGCCGCGTGCAGTCGGTGGAGTTGGCCTGGCCGGCCGCCGCCGAGGTGCCGTCGCGGCTGCGCGCCTGGCTGATGATCGGGACGCGACCGATGGCGACGGCGGTGCTCGAGCGCCCTGCTCCCTGAGTGAGAGTGCCGGGCGCGCGGGGGCTGGTTCGCGCGTCGAGTCACGGCCCTCGAAGGTCCCGCCGCGCCGTGTCGGGCGCCGCGTGGCGTACAGCCCCGGTCCCGGATTCGCCTGGGTCCGGGGGGACTCACCGCGTGTTTCGAGTCTGTCGCGGCTCCGATTGGGGTGCTCGTGGCTCGGGCCCCGTCCTGGGGCCGGGGTCGCCGAGCAGACGCACAGAAGGCGGCTCACTGGATGATCGCGGACCGACACCCAGCAGCCCAGGCGTCCATCGCCTCTCTCGCTCGCAAGCTGGGCTTCGTCAACGAGGCCCAGGTGCGCGTGGCGCGCGAGGCCGGGGGCGATCTGCTCGAGAGCCTGATCGCGGCCGGTGCGCTGACGGGCGGGCAACTCGAAGTTTGCAGAAAAGCTCATGATTTTGCGGTGTTTCGTGACGCGGACCTGCGGGAGGCCGAGCCGATCGTGCGGGCGAACGGCGTGGCGGCGGATGCCGTTCGGCGCATGCTGGCCTACCAGAAGGAGCGCTTCCTGCGGGCGGGTGAGCGGCTGGGGCTGATCGATCTGTTGCGGCGCGAGCATCTGTTGCCCGACGACGCGCCGCCGCCGCGCCCCTCCACGTCGCCGGCCGCGGTGGGGGCGGTCTCGAGCAGCGTGGTGTCCACGAACCGGGCGGAGCCGCTGATCGAGGTGGCCGAGGACGAGATGAGCGCGCGGGCCCTCCGGCCGCCGAACGGATCGTTGACGCTGTCGGGCCTGGAGCAGGCGTTGGCGCGGCACGGGGTGGTGTACGGCGTGGCGGACGAGGCCCTCTTGCGGGCCTGGTGCGGGGGCGCGGAGCCCCACTGCGTCGTCCACTGCGTCGTCGCGCGTGGCGACCCCCCGGAGGCGCCCATCCACGGGCGCATCGAGTACCTCTTCGACGCCGATCCGCTGAGCTTGGGGGCCGCGCGGGCAGACGGCACCATCGACTTCGCCGACCGGGGCGAGGTGCCACAGTGCCGATCGTGGCGGTCGGCGCGGTGATCGCGAGGCGCATACCGGCGCGAGCGGGCAAGCCCGGGCGCACCGTCACGGGCGAGGTGGTGCGCCCCGAGCGCGCCGTCGAGGCCATCTTGCGGCGCGGACCGCGCGCTCGGCTGGATGAGGACGCGGGGGAGCTGATCGCCGAGGTCGAGGGCCAGCCGACGAGGCTGCCGGACGGGCGCGTCAGCGTGCAGCCGCGCTACGTGATCGACGGCGACGTTGGCCTGGGCAGCGGCCACGTCGTGCACGATGGGGTGGTGGTCGTGAAGGGCGAGGTGCGCCCCGGCTTCCAGGTCAAGGCGGGCGGGCTGACCACCCGCGGGGTCCGCCGCGCGCTGATCGAGGTCGACGGCGACATGGTCGTCGACGGCGGCATCGTCGGTGCCCAGGTTCGCGTGTCGGGCGTCCTTCGGGCGCGCTTCGTCCATGGCAGCGAGCTCGAGGTCGGCGGCGACGTCCAGATCGAGCGCGAGGTGATCGACAGCCGCATCGACACCGGCGGCCGCCTCAGCCTGCCCCGTGGGCGCCTGCTGTCGTCGCGGATCCGTGCGCGACACGGGGTGATGGCGCAGCAGATCGGCGCCGGCAACGCGCAGCCCTGCGAGTTGGCGATCGGCCTCGACGAGACGAGGTCGCGCGCGCCACCGTCGAGCAGCTGAGGTCGGAGCTGGTCGAGCTGAGCCAGGGCCTGCGGGGGGCGCGGGAGCGGACGACGCTGAGAGCGGCCCGCCTGACCCGCCTCCGGGACGCACGCAAGGACGCGCAGCAGGGCTGTGTGCGCGACGCCGAACTCTGGGCCGAGTTGGCGCTCGAGCGCGGCGAGACGCCGGCCAGCCAGCCGGCCGCGCAGGACGTCGCGGTTCGATCGCTGGTGGTGCGGTCGAGGGTGCGCGAGGCCGACACGCGGCAGCTCGACGTGCGCATCGCGGCCGCCGTGCGGTCCGAGGAGGAGGCCCGCGTGGAGGTCGCCGCGCTGGCGCAGAGCATCGACGCTCAGCAGGCCCGGCTCGCCGCGTTGACCCAGGTCGGTGGCCAGACCTTGACGCCGGCGCGCGTCTGGGTAGGGGGATGCCTGGAGGGCCTGACGGTCATCCGGGCGCCCCACAGCGAGTTGGTCGTGCCCAAGGATCTGTCCGGCGTGCTGGTGATCGAGCGGTCCAGGGACGAGGGCTTCGCGCTCGAGATCCGCAGCCTGGGGCATCGCGCCGCGCCGGCCGCCAAGTGAGAAGTGAGTATGTTCGACCCCACGGTCCGACCCCACGGTCCACCACGGTCCGAGCGACTCGACGGTCCGAGGACCCACACGGCCCGACCCGCGGGCGCGATCCTGCCGTGGCCGCGGCATGGGGGCGGTCGACGTCACCGGATGAGCTTGGGGTGCGCTCGCCGTCGAGGCGCGCGCGCTGCGTGTCCCCTACTGGTCGTAGGGGTCGGCTGGCTCCTGCGGGCCACTGATGATGTGCGCGATGTCCGGGTCGACCCCCGGCGGCACGTCGGGCCGGGTGGGCGCGTTGTCCCGCTGCTGCTGCCGTTTGCGGATCTTTTCCTCGCGCTTGTCCTGGCGCGCCTTCTCTTTCTGTCGCTTATTGACGCTCGGGTTCATCGCCATGGTGCATCTCCTCGTTCAGCGCTCGGCGGTGGATGGTCGGCGAAGATACTCGCATAATCGACGCCGCGGCGGTATCCAGCGCATGCGTCCGGGCAGTTCTTCAGCGCCTCGATGACTCTGATGCCCGCGTGAAACAGGGGGTTCCGGCCCTTCGGTCGCGGCCCGCCCCCCACGCCCTGGTCGAGGGCGCGCGCGGCTGACCCGAGCCGTCGGGCTCCCTTTCAGGGCGCGGCGTCGCAGGGTGGCACCGCCGGCTCGAGGATCAGCGGCACGTCGAAGACCTGCACCTGCTCCTCGGGCAGCGGCTGCTCGTCGATCCGCGCCACGCGCACCCGCACCGTCGGCTGAAGGCCCACCTGATAGGGCACCCCGCTGTACTCGAGGGGCAACAGCACCCGCGCGTTCGGGTGCTGGCCGATGGGCCGCTCAGCCTGGGGCGCGATGTCGACGTCGAAGTCGACGAGCGGCAGCGCGAGGACTCCGTCGGGGTCGTCCTCGACCTCGAGATGCAGGCCGTAAGTGTGCGCGGTGCCTGTGAAGTTCACCACGCGCAGGTCGGGCACGTGGTCCCCGGCCGCGGGCCCGGGGCGCAGTACGAAGGGCGGCTCGCGTGCGCCGGCGGCCCCCGTGACGACGGTGCCGTCGGGGCGGCGACCAAGGCGCAGGGGCAGCGTGTGGCGGTCGGCGCCTCGACCGACGTTGCGGCGCGCGCTGACGCGCACGACCAGCGTGCAGTCGACGTCCGGCGCCGCGGGGGTGACGCGCACCGGGAAGACCGCCCCCTCGCCGCGCGCGAGCGTCAGGACGCGCGCGTTGACGTCCACCTGCCACGCCGGGCAGCTCATCGCGACCCGCACGTCGAGCGGGTCCTGCGGGCTCGCCTCGCCGCGCGCCGCGCTGAAGCGGTCCAACAGCTCGACCTCGAGCGCGAAGGGCACGCCGCTCTCGAGCGCGGGGATCGCGGCCAGGCCGAAGAAGGCCCCGCTGATATCTCCCTCCGGCAGGGCATCGACGGACAAGGCGGTGTCGGTGATCAGCCGCCACTCCGCCTCGAAGGCCGCCTCCAAATCGCCCGCCGCCAGGGCCGCGTCGACGGGCGCCAGCGCCTGGGCCGTGTCGCAGGCGGCGGGCGTCCAGAGCACCCCGGCGCCCGCATCGGTGGCCTCGAAGATGGCCCGCTGCGCCGCGGCCAGGCGGCGCACGGCGGTGAGCGCCTCGGCCTCGTCGAGGCAGCGCGCGCGGATCACCCGGCTGTCGTCCGAGGCGACGCGGGCCAGCGTGCGGAGCGCGTCGTCGGCGGCCTCGGCGACGCCGGCGACGGGGGGCGCGGGGAAGACCTGCGCGTCCTCGAACCGGCGGCCATAGGTGATCACGGCAGCCTCGAGCAGCTCGGCGATGCGCAGGCTGTCGCGGTCCTCGCAGGCGGCCTCGGCCTCGACGCACCACGCGATGAGGTGGTCGTTGACGCAGGCCCCGTGCGCGTCGCAACCGTCGGTCGTGCAGGCGTCGCCGTCGTCGCAGTCGCCGGGCCCGCAGTCACCGCACGTGGGGCCGTGGATGACGACCACGAAGGGCGTGTCGAGCACCTCGGGCGGGACGGGCGCGCCGTCGACCTCGGTGACCGTGAAGCGCACGACGCCGCGGTCGCCGACGCTGCGCGCGGGCCCGGTGAGGCCGACGTTCACGCCGGCCCAGCCCTCGGCGGGCACCTCGATCATCTGGACGAGCGGGGCGTCGGGCGCCGGAAGCCAGCCCGTCGCGTCGAGCCCCTCGGGCACCGCCGCGGCCGTCACGCGCAGCGTGTGTGGGACGGCGTCGGGGTTGTGGGCCACGGCGGTCAAGCCGGCCAGGCCCACGGCCAGTCCGTTGCGGTCGAGGCGCGCGGGGCCCCAGGGCCCGGAGGAGAGGCGGGGTGGCGCCCCGAGCCCCTGCTGCTGGCTCGCCGTCCAGGTCGCCCGGGCGCGGACCGCGCGGTTGCCGCGCGTGGTGGCCGTGAGCCGGAGGGGGCAGGTGGCGCTGGCGGCGCCCGGCAAGACCTCGAAGGCGACGACCTCGCGCCCGCCCGACAGCACCGACAGATCCCGCCGCCCGTCGGTCACCATCCAGCCCGCGCACGCCGCCTCGAGCTCGACCTCGACGGCGTCGGCGCGCTGAGCGCCCGCGATGAAGCTCGCGACGACGGCGTTCACCGTCACCGGCTGGCCCGGCCGCACGACGGCGCCGGGGGTCGGCGCGAAGCCGACGGCCAGGTTGCCCTCCGCCAGGACGCCGATGTCGGCGGAGAGCCAGGCCACCAGCGCCCAGTGCAGCTCGGTGGCGCCGTCGAGCGGACCGTCGAGCGCGTCCTGAATCACGTCGAGGCGCTGACGCAGCTCGCAGCCGAAGGTCGTGTGGGGCTCGTCGCCCGGGAACACGGTCTCGTCCACCAAGGCGGCGGCGCGCAGCTCGGCGTCGACCAGCGCACGCAAGGTCTCGCGGCGCGTCGCCTCGTCCTCGCAGGGACCGCGCAGGGGAAAGTCATGCACACGCAGGAGGTCGGTGACGGCCTCGACCGCGGCGTCGAGCGCTGCGCTGATCGGCAGGGCCGCCAGCAGCCCGGCGTCCCGGCGCCCGCGCCAAGTGGCGCTGGCGGCGACCAGCAGGTCCGCCAGCCGCACGCTCTCGGGATCCTCGCAGGTGCTCGGCACGCCCCCGTCCGGCTCGACGCCCTGGTCGGGGGCCGCGGCGTCGGGGGGGCCGCC
>CALBMW010000571.1 GCA_937896275.1 uncultured Myxococcales bacterium | reverse complement strand
CGCCTCGTCGTTACCGGCGGCCTCGCTCAGGCGCCGCACGACCGCGGACGGCATCATGGGATCGCCGTGGGCCAACTGCAGGAAGCGCAGCAGCGCTGGCAGCCGCTCCCGGCTCCACATGCCGGCCTTCTTCAGGCGGTCACGCAGCGCGCGAAAGGGCTCGCCGCCCGGCGGCATCGGGCGGATGGCGGCGATGAAGGTGTCGACGGCGGCGCGGTACTCACCGGTCGGCAGCTGCGGGAACTGGATGAACTGTGGCATGGCCGCGCCAACCTAAACCCGACCCGCGCCCGGTGCAACGGCGCTTGAAGCGCCCGACCCCCGCGACTACCCTCCCGCCGATGCGGCTCAAGGTCACCGAGGTCTTCTTCAGCTTCCAGGGAGAGAGCACCTTCGCCGGCCGCCCGTGCGCCTTCGTGCGCCTGACCGGCTGCGACCTGCGCTGCGCCTGGTGCGACTCGGCCTACACCTTCACGGGGGGCGACTGGCGCTCCCTCGACTCGCTCTGGGACGAGGTGGTCGGGCTGGGCGCCGATCTGGTCTGCGTGACCGGCGGCGAGCCCTTGCTGCAGCCGGCCGTGCACGATCTGATGGTCGGCCTGCTGGCCCGGGGGCTCACCGTGACCCTCGAGACGGGCGGCCACCGGGATCTGTCCCCGGTCGACCCCCGCGTGCACCGCATCGTCGACCTCAAGCCGCCCGGCTCGGGCGAGGTCGAGCGCAACCTCTGGGCCAACGTGTCCCTGCTGACGCGGCGCGACGAGGTCAAGTGCGTGCTGACCGATCGCGCCGACTACGAGTGGGCCCGCGCCGCGGTGCAGCGGCACGAGCTGCCAGGACGCGTGAACGCGGTCCTGTTCAGCCCGGCCCACGGTGTCCTGGCCCCCGATCAGCTCGCCGCGTGGATGCTCGCCGATCGCGTCCCGGCGCGGCTGCAACTGCAAATGCACAAGTACGTGTGGGGGGCCGATGCGCGGGGGGTCTGAGACACGGGCGGTGGTGCTGCTGAGCGGCGGGCTCGACTCGGCGACCGTGCTGGCGCTGGCGCTGGCCGACGGCCGCGCGGTCCACGCGCTGTCCTTCCGTTACGGGCAGCGGCACCAACACGAGATCGAGGCGGCGGGGCGCGTGGCCGCTCGGCAGGGCGTGGCCGAGCACGTGGTCGTGGACATCGATCTGCGCGTCTTCGGCGGCTCCGCCTTGACCGACGACAGCCTCGCGGTGCCCCACGGCCGAAGCGCCGGCGAGATGGGGCAGGGCATCCCGGTGACCTACGTGCCGGCCCGCAACACCATCTTCCTCAGCTACGCCTTGGCCTTGGCCGAGGTGCGCGGCGCGGGCGAGATCCACCTGGGCGTCAACGCCGTCGACTACTCGGGTTACCCCGACTGCCGCCCCGCCTTCGTCGAGGCCTTCGAGCGCCTGGCCAACCTGGCGACGCGCGCGGGCGTCGAGGGCGCGGGCCTGCGGGTCGTCGCGCCCCTCATGCATCTGGGCAAGGCGGACATCATCCGGCAGGGCTTGGCGCTGGGCGTCGACTATGGGCTGACCCACTCCTGCTACGACCCGGCGGCCGACGGCGCCGCGTGCGGGCGTTGCGACGCGTGCCA
This sequence comes from uncultured Myxococcales bacterium, assembly GCA_937896275.1. GTDB lineage: Bacteria > Myxococcota_A > Bradymonadia > UBA7976 > UBA1532 > JACKDN01. The sequence continues at coordinate 391 of CALBMW010000571.1, read as the reverse complement.
ACTCAGGCTGGCGGGCTTCGCCGCCGCGGGGATCGCCGATCCCGCCCCCTACGCGCCGTGAGCGCACCTGGGGACGCCCTGCGGATCGGCATCGCGACGGCCCTGGCCGCCGGCTGCACCACCACCAACGCCAGCGATCGCTTTCGCCCGCCGCCCGACGGCGTGCCGGTGCTCGCGTCGAGCTATGCGGTCTCGGTGGAGCTCCTCTCGACCGACTGCGCGCCCGGAGGGCTCGCGCCCAGCGGCGCCGACGCTGTCGCGAGGGTGCTGCAGCAGGGGAGCCGCGTCGCGCGCTGGGTGCAGGAGGCGGCAGGGGCCACCGACAGCAGTTGGGTGCTGACCGGCGCGGTCTGCGTGCTCGACGACGGCTCGGCCGAGGTCAGGCTGCGAG
>CALBMW010000570.1 GCA_937896275.1 uncultured Myxococcales bacterium | reverse complement strand
CGCAGCCTGGCGGCGCGGGGCGCGACCGACGCCGCGGCGCGGGTGCTCGAGACGCAGCTCGCGGAGTCGCCCAACATGGTCGACGTGTTGGACGCGCTGGCCGAGGTGCTGGCCGCGCAGGGCCGGTGGAAGGGCGTCGTGCGGACACTGCGGCGCCTCTTCGCGCTCGAGATCGACCCGATTCGGCGCGCCGATCGGGCGCTGGCGATCGGCGAGGTCCACGCGCGCAAGTTCGACGATCCGCGCGGCGCGGCGGGGTGGTTCAAGCGCGCCGTCGAGCTCGATCCGGGGCGCCTGCGGGCCACCTGGCGGCTGCTGGAGGAGGCGCGACGCGCGCCCGAGGGCGAGGTGCCGGTCGAGCACGTCGACGACGCGGTCGATCGCGCCATCGCGGCGTTGCGGGGGCGGGTCACCGAGCAGCCGGGGGCTCCGGAGCCCCTGGCCAACCTCGCCCGCCTGCTGCGGCAGCGCGGCCTGTCCGACGCCTGCTTCCTGGTGTGCGCGACCCTCGACTACCTGGGCGCGGCCGACGCGCCGATGAAGGCCTTCTACGAGGCTCGGCGCGAGCGCGTGGCCTTGGACTTCGCGCGCCCGCTGTCGGCCGAGCTGCGCGACGAGCTCCTGGTGCACCCCCATGAGCGCGGCGCGGCGCGCGCCCTGTTCGACGCCTTCTCGCTCGTGCTCACCGAGCTGCTGGCCGACCGCGTCCCACAGGGCGTGCCACGGCTCTCGCGGCGCAGCTTCGCCCCGTGGCAGGCCGACTTCCGGTCGCTGGCCGGCGGCCTCGGCCTGGACGACGTCGAGCTGTGGAACGCCGGCCGCAGCACCGAGCCGGTGCGGGCCCTGTACCTTCCCCAGCCGGCCCTCGCGGTGGCAGCGCGGCTGCTCGAGGGGCGCATCGATGCATCGCAGGCCTTCGCGCTGGGGCACCGCGTCGAGGGCCTGCGCGCCGGCCGCCTGCTCTTCGAGCGGCACGGCGTCGAGCGCGTCGCGGCCTGCGTGGGTCGGATGGCCGAGGAGCTCTCGCCGGGCATCATGGCTGGCGCGGCGGTGGGCGAGGCGCTTCCACCCGATCTCGAGGGGCGGCTGCTCGACCGCGCGCGCCGCCTTCCGCGCCGCCTGAAGCTGCAGCTCGACACGCTGGCCGCGGACGCCCGGCTGCGCCGCGGTCTCGACTTCGGTCGCTTGGCGCAGGGTGTCGCGGCGACGCGCGACCGGGCCGGGTTGCTCTGTTGCGGCGATCTTCGTACTGCGCTCGACCAGGTGATCTTCGCCGACGAGGCGGCGGCCGAGGCTGCGCGCGGCACACCGGACGGGCTGCGGGCGGCGCTGGATCGGTCGCCCGCGGCGCACCAGCTGCTCGCCTTCGCGCTGGGTCCGCAACTCGAGCGCCTGCGCCAGGTGCTGGGCCTGGCGGTGTCGTGAGGGGAAGGGACAGGCCCATGCAGGCTCGCGGCTTCGCAGAGCTGGACGCCGACGACGCGGAGGACTGGTGGTCGGCGCTCGCCTCCGCGTGCCGCGAAGAGGCCGCCTACGCCACCGAGCCGTCACTGGCCGCGGCCCACCTGGCCTATGCGGCGCGCGTCGAGGCCGACCACCGCGGCGATCTGGAGGCGGCGCGCGTCACGGCCGCCGAAGCGCACGCCGTCGATCCCTCCGGGGCCGCGCCGCTGGCCCTGCTGTCCGATCTGGCCGAGCGCGCGCTCGACTGGCCCGAGGCGGCCCGCTGGCTGAAGGCCTGGGCCGACGCGACCACCGATCCGGCCGAGCGCCGCGTGGCCCTCACGCGCCTGTGCACCGTCACCCAGGACCACCTGCATGACCATGCGGCCGCGCTGCCCCACCTGCGCGCGGCGCTGCAGGACGAGCCCGGCGATCGACAGCTGCTGGCGCGCCTCGAGCTGGCCGCGGGGCCCGACGACCCCACCGCGCGCCTCGAGGTGCTCGAGCGCCGCCTGGGCCTGGTCACCGAGCCGCGGCGTCGAGCCACGCTGTTGGTCGAGGTGGCCCGCATCCACGAGCAGGCCTTCGAGGACGACGGGGAGGCGTTGCGCAACTTTCGCGCCGCGCTGAGCGCGGACGGCGCGTCCGCCGAGGCCCTCGACGGCGTCGTGCGTCTGCACCTGCGCGCCGAGCGCTGGGCCGATCTGGTCGCCGCGTTGATGCACGGCTTCACCGTCGTCGATGACGACGAGGCGCGCGGCCGGCTGCTCTACCTCTGCGCCCTGATCAACGTGACCCGCCTCGACGCGCCCGAGCGCGCCCGCTTGTTCCTGGGGCAGGCGGCGTTGCTGCTGGGGCACGATCCCACCGCCGTGCGCGAGTTGGTGGCCGACTACGAGCAGCTGGGGATGTGGGGCCCGGCCAACACGCTGCTCGAGCACATGGCCGACGCGGGCGGTCGAGACGAGGCGGCCGCGGCCTGGTACCGAGCGGGGCTGAACGCCGAGGCTGGCCTCGGTCAGGCCGAGCTGGCGGCCGAGGCCTACCGCAAGGCGCTGCGCGCCGATCCCAGCTTCCTGCCTGCCCTCAACGCGCTCCGCCGCTGCGCTTGGCGCGCCGATGACCTCGAGCAATACGTGCGCGCCACCGAGGCCGTCGCGGCGGGGGCCGGGCCCCAGGTGCGGGCCGCGCTCCTGACCCACCTGGGCGACGTGGCCGAGCTGCGGCTGGGGGACGCCGAGCGCGCCAGGCAATACCAGGGCGACGCCCTCCGCGCCGAGATCGAGGCGGCCGGCGAGGCACCCCTCGGGGCGGTCGCGGCCCTCGAGGCGCGGGTGCGCCTGCTCGTGGCGAAGCGCAACTGGCCGGTCCTGCAGGAGGAGCTGGGCGGCGCTCTCCGTCGCCCCTTGGCGCCGGCCGCGGCCACGCTCGTGCTCGACGCGCTGGCCGAGCTGGAGGAGGTCGAGCTCGACCGGCCCGAGGAGGCCATCGCGCACCTGCAGGCGCTGATCGTCGTGGCCCCCGATGACCTCCGGGCCCTGCGGGGCCTTCAGCGCCTGCTCGGCGTTCAGCGTGACCGCGCCGCGCTGGTGACCGCCCTGCGTCGGGAGGCCGAGGGGGCCGATCCGGCCCGTCGCCTGGCCTTGTGGGCCGAGCAGGCGCTCGCGCAGGAGGGGCTGGGGCGCCCGGACGAGGTGGAGCGCTGCTGGCGCGGCGCGCTGGATCTCGAGCCCACCTACCTGCCGGCGCTTCGTGGGTTGGGGCGCCTGCTCTATCAGCATGGCCGCTGGGTCGATCTGGCCGCGCTCCACGAGCAGGAGCTCGAGACGCTGCCGACCAACGATCCACTGCGCGTCGACTTGCTGAGCAAGCTGGCCGAGCTCCACGAGTTCCGCCTCGCCTCGGCGGATCACGCGGCCACTACCTACGAGCAGGTGCTTGCGCTGCGTCCCCACTCGCCCGACGCGCTGGCCGGACTGGAGCGCCTCTACGGCGGGATGGAGCGCTGGGGCGAGCTGGCGCGCGTGCTGGCGGCGCGGGCCGAGCAACTCGAGGACGCCGGAGACCGCGCCGCCGTGCTCTTCCGGCTGGCCGAGCTGCGCCACGAGCACCAGGGCGATCTCGACGGGGCCACCGAGGCCTACGAGACCGCGCTGACCCTTCGGCCCGATCTGCTGCCGGCAGCCTGGGCGTTGGAGCGCCTGGTGGTGGCGCGTGGGGATCGCGAGCGCCTCGTGGTGCTCTACCGCATGCTGCTGCCACGCTTGCGCTCTCACGGGCAGCGGGCCGTCGTGGCCCACAAGCTGGCCGCGCTGCTGCCGCCCGCCGAGGCCCGCCCCCTGCTCGAGGAGCTCGCCGACGACGGCGACGTGGACGCGCTGTGGGGCTTGGTCCGCGAGACCGCCGAGCTCGGTGACCGCGCAAGCCTGGCGGGTCACCTCGCACGGCTGGCGCAGAAGGTGGGCGATCGGAAGGACGCCGTCGGTCTGTGGCTCGAAGCCGCGGAGTGCGCCGAGGACGCCGATCTGCCCGCGGCCGAGCGCCTCGCGCTGTGGGACCGCGTGGCGCCTCTCGCGCCCGAGGCCGCGCGGCCGTGGGAGGCCAGGCTGGGGCTCCTGCGCGCCCGGGACGATCGAGAGGCCTGGGCCGAGGCTCTGGTGGCGATGGCCCGCGGCGCCGCCGATCCCCGTGCCCGCTCGGTGGGGCTGTGGGCCGCCGGGCTGGTGCACCTGCAACTCGATCACCCGGTCCAGGCGGCTGACTTCATCGAGGAGGCGCGCGCCGCGAACGCCGACGATCCGGTCCCGCTCTGGCTGCTGCTCGACGACGGGCGACCGCGCCGGCCGGCCGATCGCGCCGCGCTGACCGAAGCAGCCGGACGCGGCACGCGGCACGCGGCGCAGGCCGCCGGTCTGCTCACCGACGCAGGCCGGGCCTTCGTCGGGCTGGGCGACGAGGTGCGGGGGCTGGCCTGCCTTGTCGAAGCGGTGCGCCGTGACGCTGGCGCCGAGCGCGCGGCGGAGCTCGCGGGCGAGTTGCTGGCCGCGCGCCACGCCTACGCCGAGCTCGCCGCTCTCCTGCAACGCCGCATCCGGCGCCTCGATGATCCCGAGCAGCTCGCGCCGCTGCTGCACGCCCTCGCCGACGTCCAGCTCGATCATCTGCGCGATCGCGTGGGTGCCTGCGCCAGCTTCGCGCGGCTCGTCGAGCTCAGCCCCGACGACCTCGACGCCCGCGTTCGTCTCGCGGACCTCCTCTACTCCCTCGAGCGCCACGCCGAGGCAGCACAGCACTATCGCGCGGCCGCCGACCGCGCCCACGACGATCGCGTCCTGGTGCGGCTCTACACCCGCCTCGGGCAGATCAAGGCCTATCAACTCGAGGACCTGCCCGGCGCCATCGAGGATCTGCGGCGCGCCGTCGGCCTGCTCGATCCCGATGGGCGCGCGCTCGAGGCGCTGGCCGCGGTCTACCTGCGGGGCGGCGAGGCCGAGCTGGCCGCGCTGGCCTATCAGCGCCTCGAGAAGCTCGCCGAGGATCCAGCGCGCCTCGCCGCGGCTCGCGCTGGGCAGGTCAAGGCGCTCGTCGCACAGGGGCGCAACGCCGAGGCGGTGGAGCGACTCAAGGCCTTCCGCGAGGCCGATCCGGTCGATCCGCTGCTGCAGACGCTGGCGCGCGATCTGCTGCACGGCGCCGACATCAGTTCGCCGGCGCTGCAGGCCGAGCTGCGCGCCCAGGCGGGGGAGGACGTGGCCCCCGACGTCGGCCTGCTCGAGACGGCTGCCGAGTTGCCGGCGCTGGACCGGCCCTCGGTCCCGCCCACGGTCATCGATGACGTGGACCTCGAGCTCGACCAGCGCGACGTCGCCGAGCCGATCGAGAGCGACGTCGCCGAGCTCGGCGACCCCGAGGAGCCGGACGAGGCGGTCTCCGCCTTCGTGGATCTTCCCGAAGAGCCCCGGCGCGGGCCCCCGCCGATGCCGCCTCCGTTCCCGCCCGATCCCGAGTCGGGAGGGCCCGACCTGTTCGACGATGCGCCGCTGTTCGCGATCGACGACGCGGATCTGGTGTTCGACGAGGCCGACGATCAATCGTCTCTGGGCGGGGCGATTGACGCCGAGCTCGAGCGCCTCGAGGCCGAGTTCTTTGGGCTGGAGGATGCCCCCCTCGGGGGCCTCGACCCGGCGCCGGAGCCCGCGCCGCCCGTGCCCGTGCCCGCGCCGCTGGCGATCGCCCTGGATCCTGCAACCCCCGAGGACGCGGAGGCGCCCCCGGCGGTGTTGGCGCCGCGCGCTGGACTCCCCCGCGCCGAGGACGCCGCGCCGACGCCCGCGATCCGGCCCCTCGACCCCGAGGACGCGGAGTTCGTCCTCGATGGGGGCAAAGACGAGGACTTCGGACTGCTCGACGCCTTCGACGAGGTCGAGGGTCCGGTCCCCGGGGGCACGCGCCCCACGTCGCCGCCGGTGCCTCTGCGCGGCGAGCCCGCTGGCGGTGACGACACTCGCCAGACCATGCCCTACGGCATGCCCATCCTCACCGCGACCCCACCGCCGATGCGCGCGGCGACGCCCTCGTCGCCACCGAGCGGACAGGGGACCGAGACCGGGATGCCGATCCTGGTGCCCCTGGTGCCGCGCGCGGCACCGGTCCCGGACCCGACCATCGAGGCGGCCGCCGATTCCGAGGCGTTCGCCGATTCCGAGGCGGTCGTGGGCTCCGAGGTGGCCGCCGACCCCGATGCGCTCGCCGACTCGGTGGGGGAGCAGGCGAGCGGCCTGGGCACCCTGCCACCGGCCTTGGGCGACGAGGCCGACGACACCGAGGTGCCGCGACCTTCGCTCGGCGCCACCCCGTCCTTCGAGGCCCGCGCGGCGATCGAGGCCGATCCCCTCGACGTGAACGCATGGCGGCGGCTGCTCGACGCGATGTCGGCCGGCACGAGCGGCGCATCGGCGGCCTGGCTGGGCGGGGTGGTCGCTTGGGTCGAGGGCGAGGTGCGCCCGGCGACCCCGTCGGTCCCGGTCGGGCCCCTGCCGGAGGCCATGCGGCGTCCGCTCCTGCCCTCGTCGGTGCCCACCAACTTGCTGCTGCTCCTGCGCGCCGTGGGCCCGAGCATCGCGCCCGCCTTCGGTGGCGGGGGCCGCGGCCGTAACGCCGATCAGGCCGAGGACTTCGTGCCCGAGCAGAGCACGCTGCACGCGATGGCGCGTCGGCTCGCCGCGGCCATCGACGTGCCCGCCTTCCGCCTGTTGCGCAACGCCGCGCGGCCCTACACGGTGACCGTCGAGCCCGAAGTGCCGGCCACGCTGGTGCTGGGAACGGCCATCGTCGACGGGGCGGACGACACCGGTCGCAGCTTCCTTTTGGCGCGCTGCCTGGTGCCCATGCGGGAGGGGACGCTCCCGGCCCGCAAGCTCAGCGACCGAGAGTTCCGCGCCTTCCTCGGCGCTCTGCTGGGCCTGCTGGGGGCCGACTACCCGCTGCGCCCGCGCGACCGCGCCACGGCCGATCGGCTGCGCAGCCAGTTGCAGCCGCTGGTCGAGGATCACCGACGCCCCGAGTGGGACGCGCTGGCCAGAGCCGCCGCCAGCGGGCTGGGCACCTTCTCCCCGGCCGCCGTGCTCGCCGGCCTCGAGACCTACGCCGCGCGCCTCGCTCTGGCCCTCTCCGACGGCTTCGGGGGCGCCTTCGAGATGTTGCGGCTGCTGGACTTCGACGACCGGCCCCGCGAGTCGCTGAGCAGAGAGGACCTGGAGCAGTTCCTGGCCGACTCCGAGGTCGCGCGAGACCTGCTGATCTTCGCCGGCTCGCCGGCCTGCCTCGCGGTCCGCACCTGGCTCGCCGGTCGCTGAAGCGGCTCAGAGGCTCTCGGTCGGCAGGACACTTCCGGCCCGTCAGGACACCTCCGGCCCGTCAGGACACTTCCAGGCTGTCAGGACACTTCCAGGCTGTCAGGACACTTCCAGGCTGTCAGGACACTTCCAGG
>CALBMW010000569.1 GCA_937896275.1 uncultured Myxococcales bacterium | reverse complement strand
TGAAGGACCTGCGGACCGGCTTCGAGACCAGCGGGACACAGGCCGTGCTGGACGGTGATTTGGACGATCTGATCGAATCGTTCCTGCTCATGCACACCGGCGAGCAGCCACAGGCCGCCGCCGAGTAGAGGGTCCACGAGCCACGGGTCTGGCGCCGTGATCGACGCACCGCCGCGGAACGGGCGCGGGCTCAAAGCACCACCCGGCAGCGGCTTGCGCCTTTGTCCACAGAGTTGTCCACAGACCGCCCCGACGGAGGGCGCGATCACGTCTGCGTCACACCTTTGTCACGCACGGACTCAGGGATACCCTTACCCTGATAACACAGAAACATCTTTATAATCAGCATGTTGTGGCGATGCGTGGGGGCCGACGCTGACATGGCGCCCGAGCACGACGGTCGGGTGGGACCCCGCTGTTATCTGGCCCCCGCCTGTGGATAACCTGTTGGAGCCTGTGGAGTTTCGCAGGGTTGATCTCCCGAGGACCTCCGTATACCTTGCCGCCCTTCGCGGCCCCCACCCGGTCGCGGGCGCGGTCGCGGAGGTGTGCGGTGGAAGACACGATCATCACGCAGCGCCGGGCCAAGGCGGAGGCGCTCCGCGCCTTGGGTCATCACCCCTACGCCAACGACTTCGTCGTCACCGACCGGGCGTCCGACGTGCACGCTGCCCACGAAGGCACGGACGCGCCGGCGCTCGAGGCGAACCCCGTCCGAGTGGGCTACGCCGGCCGCGTCATGGCGATCCGCACCTTCGGCAAGGTCGTCTTCGTCGTCGTCGCCGACGCGTCGGGGCGCCTGCAGGCCAACCTCTTCGCCGACGCGCTGCCCGAGGCCGACTGGGCGCTGCTCGACTACCTCGACGTGGGCGACATCATCGGCGTCACGGGCACGCTCATGCGCACACGCAAGGGCGAGCTCTCGGTCAAGGCCGACCACCTGCGCATCGTCACCAAGTCACTGCGCCCGCTGCCCGAGAAGTGGCATGGCCTGCAGGACGTGGCCACCCGCTATCGGCAGCGCTACGTCGATCTCATCGTCAACGAGCGCGTGCGCGACACCTTCCGCGTGCGCGCTCGGGTGGTGCAGTACATCCGGCGCTTCCTCGACGACCGGGACTACCTCGAGGTCGAGACGCCGATGCTGCAGGCGGTCTACGGCGGCGCGGCGGCCAAGCCCTTCAGCACCCACCACAACGCCCTCGATCTGCCGCTGTTCCTGCGCATCGCGCCCGAGCTGGACCTGAAGCGGCTGGTGGTGGGCGGCTTCCATCGCGTCTACGAGATCAACCGCTGCTTCCGCAACGAGGGCATCTCGACGAAGCACAACCCGGAGTTCACCACCCTGGAGTTCTATCAGGCCTTCGCCACCTACGAGGATCTGATGACCCTGACCGAGGAGCTGCTCAACGGGCTGGCCATCGCCATCCACGGCACCGATCAGGTGACCTACGGGGAGCACACCCTCAGCTTCGCGCGGCCCTTCCGGCGGCTGTCGGTCTACGAGGGTCTCACCACCTACGCGGGCGTGCCCGCCGACAAGGTGAGTGACCGCCCGGCGCTGCTCGAGGCCGCCGCCCGGCTGGGGGTGACGAAGGCCGACACGAGGCCCCTGGGTCACCTGCAGATGGAGGTCTTCGAGGCGGCCGCCGAGCACCTGTTGGTGCAGCCGACCTTCGTCACGGACTTCCCGCTCGAGGTCTCGCCGCTGTCGCGCAAGAAGGACACTGATCCGACGCTGGTGGATCGCTTCGAGATCTACGCGGCAGGGCGCGAGATCGGCAACGCCTTCAGCGAGCTCAACGATTCGGACGACCAGCGGTCGCGCTTCGAGTCTCAGGTGGCGCAGCGCGCCGCGGGCGACGAAGAGGCGCACCCCATGGACGATGACTACGTCCGCGCGCTCGAGTACGGCATGCCGCCGACCGCCGGCGAAGGCATCGGCATCGACCGCCTGGTCATGCTGCTGACCGACAGCCCGTCGATCCGCGACGTCATTCTCTTCCCCTTGCTGCGCCCGGAGGGCTGACCCTCGGTGCTCTTCGGCGCCTACGAAGGGTTGGTCGGGTGGCGCTACCTGCTCAGGCGGCGCCGGCGGCCCCACGTGCTGGTCGCAGGACTCGTCTTCCTGCTGCTGGGCGTCGGCCTCACTGCCACGGGCGTCTACTTCGAGCAGCGGGGTGGCGGCCAGGTGTCCGTCTTCGGCACCCAGGCCAGCGCCGCCCGCAACATCATGGCCGCCGGCGGCGGCGTCGCGGTCTTCGGCGCGTGCCTCAGCCTCTTCGGCGCGCTCAACACCTTCCTGACCGTCTTCAGCGCCTTCAGCACCTTCATGGTCACCATCGGGGTGGCCGAGGTCATCCTGGTGCTGGGCGTGATGAACGGGTTCCAGGGGGATCTGCGCAAGAAGATCATCGACACCTACGCCCACGTGGTGATCGAAGCCGACAAGACCGGCGAGTATCTGAGCGACTACGGCGCGTTGGCCGAGACGGCGCGGGCCACCGCCGGGGTCACCGGGGCGACCGCCACGCTCAGCACCGAGGTCATGCTGAGCGCGCCGACCAACCTGGCGCCCATCCTGCTCACCGGCATCGACATCGACACGATCGGACAGGCCAACAAGCTGCCCACGCAGATCGCGCACGGCTGCCTCGAGGCCCTCGGCGATCCCCGATTCCGCTGTCGTCACGCGCTGTTGCAGTGGGCGCGGCCCGAACTGGCCCGCGGGCCAGCGCCCATCGACGCCGAGGCCGACGCCGAAGACGCCCCCGCCCCGGCCGACGGCGAGCGCGTCGACGAACCGGGGGCTGACTTGATGGCTCCGCTGCCGCCCCCGGCGCAGGCGGAGGACGCGGCGCCGCCGGGCATGCTGCTCGGCGCCGAGCTTCGCAAGAACCTCGCGCTGTGGCCGGGCGAGGTGCTCAACGTGGTCTCGCCGCTGGGCGATCTGGGCCCCACCGGCCCTGTCCCCAAGAGCCGCCCCTTCCGGCTGGCGGGCTGGTTCCAGTCCGGCATGCTGGAGTTCGACACCCGCCTGGGCTACGCGGATCTGCACGCGGTGCAGCGCTACATGGGGCTGGGAGACGTCGCCGACGCCGTCCAGGTGCGCGCGGTCACCCTCGACGACGCCCGCGCGGTGCGCGACCGCCTACGGGCCGCCCTGCCCGCGTCGCTGCGAGTGACGGACTGGCAGGAGCGAAACCGCAACCTCTTCAGCGCGCTGAAGCTGGAGAAGATCGCGATGTTCCTGGTCCTCACCATCAACTTCATGCTGGCCGCGTTCGCGATCATCTGCGCGCTGGTGGTGACCATCATCGAGCGCCAGCGCGAGGTGGCGATCCTGATGGCGATGGGGTCGACCGCGGGCGGAATCCTGCGCATCTTCCTCAGCCAAGGCGCCTTCACCGGCCTGCTCGGCAGCATCATCGGCACAGTGATTGGCGTGGGGGGGGGGCTGTCCTTGGCCACGTTGGACTTGCCCTTGAACCAGGACGTCTATTACATCAGCGCGATTCCGGTGGACGTTCGGGCAGCCGACGTCGTCGCGATCGTCGTCGTCGCGATGCTGGTGAGCCTCGCGTCCACCGTCTACCCCGCGCTGTACGCCTCGCGCCTGCGCCCGGTCGAAGGGCTGAGCTCCGAGTGATGTCCCCCCCGCCCCTGCTCGAGGCGATCGACCTCTGCAAGGCCTTCCAGCACGACGGGCGGCGCATCGACGTGCTGCGCGGCATCACGTTGGCCATTCACGCGGGCGAGCGCATCGCCGTCGTCGGCAGCTCCGGCGCCGGCAAGAGCACGCTGCTCCACCTGCTCGGCACGCTCGACCGGCCCAGCGCCGGGACCGTGCGCTTCGAGGGCGAGGACGTCTTTCGCCTGCCGCCCGCCCGGTTGGCGGCATTCAGGAACCGATCGATCGGGTTCATGTTCCAATTCCACCACCTGCTCCCCGAGTTCACCGCCTTGGAGAACGTGATGATGCCGGCGCTCATCCGCCGCACGCACAAGCGCGCCGCGGCCGAGGAGGCCGGCCGCTGGCTCGAGGCCGTCGGCCTCAGCGGTCGCGTCGCGCATCGGCCCGGTGAGCTCAGCGGCGGCGAGCGACAGCGCGTCGCGTTGGCGCGGGCGCTGATGGTGCAGCCCAAGGTGCTGCTCGCCGACGAGCCTACCGGGAACCTCGACAGCCACACGGGCGACGGCATCCACGCCCTCCTCGAGCGCCTCAGCGAGGAGCACGGCATGGCGATGCTGATCGTCACCCACAGCGCGGGGCTCGCTGCCCGCCTGCCGCGCTGCGTGCGCATGCTCGACGGTCAGCTCGTCGAGGAGTCCGCGTGAGGCGCGTCGCGCTCCGCACGGCCCTGATGGTCGGCGCGATCACGGCCGGGCTCGCGGTGGCGACGCCCCAGGCGGCCGCCCAGGAGGCCGATCAAGTGATCGACCTCGTCCGCGTAGACGGCAACCGCCGCAGCGAGGCCGACGCGATCCTCGGCGTGGTGCAGAGCCGGCAGGGCACCGTGCTCGACCGGGCGCGGGTGCGCAACGACATCAAGGCGATCTTCCTGCTGGGCTTCTACACCGACGTGCAGGTGGACCTGTCGTGGGCCGACGGCAAGCGCGTGCTCACCTTCGTGGTGGTCGAGAAGCCCTCGGTGCGCAACGTGATCTACGAGGGCAACGAGGAGCTCGACGACGAGGATCTGGGCGAGGTCATCGATATCAGGGCCTACGGAATCCTCGATCTGGCCAAGGTCAACCGTAACGCCGAGAAGATTCACGACCTGTACACCGAGAAGGGCTACTTCCTCGCCGAGGTGGACTGGGAGGTCATCGACCTGCCCGACAACCAGGTCGACGTGCTCTTCAAGGTGCGCGAGAAGCAAGAGGTCAAGGTCGCCCGCATCACGATCGTGGGCAACCGGCAGATCAGCGACGCCTTCATCAAGGAGCACATCGAGACGCGCGAGGGTGGCTTCCTGTCCTTCCTCACCGGCGCGGGCAGCTTCCAGAGCGAGGCCTTCCAGCGCGATCAGCTCCGCGTCAACCAGTTCTATTACGACGAGGGCTACATCAAGGCGCGGACCGGCACCCCCAAGGTGGAGCTGAGCCCCGATCGATCGGAGCTGTTCCTCACGATCCCGGTCGAGGAGGGCGAGCGCTACCGCACCGGCGAGGTCGACGTCACGGGCGACTTCCTCGCGGACCACCCCAAAGACGAGGTGGTCGGGCTGGTTCGGCTGAAGAAGGGCGAGTGGTTCTCGAGCAGCCAGCTGCGCGACACCATCAACGGCATCGGCGAGCTCTACAAGGACGAGGGCTACGCCTACGTGAACATCGTCCCGAACACCCTGGTGGACGACCAGAAGCGCGTCGTCGACCTGTCGGTGGACATCGCCAAGGGCAACAAGGTGCGCATCGGGCGCATCCGCGTGCAGGGCAACACGCGCACCCGCGACAAGGTCATCCGCCGCGAGATGCGCATCTACGAGGGCGAGTACTACAGCTCCTCGGGCCTCAAGCGCTCCGAGCGCCTCATCACCCGCCTGGGTTTCTTCGAGACCGTCAACATCACGACCAGCCGCGGCGCCGACGAGGGCACCATGGACGTGGTCGTGGACGTCAAGGAGAAGCCCACCGGCACCTTCCAGATCGGCGCCGGCTTCAGCTCGATCGAGAGCTTCGTGGCCCAGGCCCAGATCGCCCAGAACAACCTCTTCGGCCGAGGTCAGAGCCTGAGCCTGCAGGCCACGCTGTCGTCCATCCGCACGATCGCCAACGTCCGCTTCGCCGACGACTACTTCCTCGACACGAGCCTTCGTTTCGCCACCAACGTCTACCGCTTCGAGACCAACTTCGAGGACTTCACGCGCCAGAGCCTGGGCGGCGATCTGACGTTGGGCTACCCGCTCGGCGACGACTGGTCGGTGGCGGTGACCTATACGCTCGAGCAGGTCGACGTCTCTCTCGGCGGCTTCGGCAGCAGCCGGACCTCGGTGCCCATCGCGAACCTCTTCAGCAATGGCCTGACGAGCAGCGCGCGCCTCAGCCTTTACTACGACACGCGCAACAACCGGCTCTTCCCCAGCTCCGGCATCTTCGCGAGCGCGAGCGCCGAGGACGCCTCCGAGTACCTGGGCTCCGAGAACCTGTTCAACCGCTATGAGCTGCGCGGTCGCTACTATTACGATATGGGGCTCGACATCACGCTCAAGCTGAACGCTCAGTGGGGTCTGATCACGAGCCCGCTGCGCACCGGCGTGCCCATCTTCGAGCGCTTCTTCGTGGGCGGGCCGCTGACGGTGCGCGGGTTTCGCCGCAACACCCTGGGCCCCACCATCGACGTGCCCGACGGGGCGCGCCCCGACTCCGGCACCGAGGCCTTCAACATCGGCGGCACCGAGCAGCTCATCGGGAACGTCGAGGTCGAGTTTCCCATTTTCCAGAAGGTCGGCATCCGCGGCGTCCTCTTCATGGACGGCGGCAACGCGTTCGACCGTCGCGATCCGTGGAGCGACGAGCTCGATCAGCTCCGCTTCGCGTGGGGATTCGGCATCCGGTGGTTCTCTCCGATCGGCCCGCTGCGCTTCGAGTGGGGTTTTCCGTTCGCGCCCGAAGAAGGCGAGGAGAGCTCGGTGTTCGACTTCTCGATCGGCAACTTCTTCTAGGAGGCACACCTATGCGATCCGCCCTGCGAATGGCCCTGCCGCTCGCCTTGCTGCTGCTCGGCGCCGCGGCTCAGGCCGAAGTGAAGATCGCCTTCGTCGACATGCAGCGCGCGCTGCTCGAGGTCGAGGATGGCAAGAAGGCCAAGTCCCAGCTCGAGACGATGAAGACGCAGCGGCAAGGGCAGCTCGACGCCCAACAGGACGAGCTGCGCAAGATGCAGAAGGACCTCGAGGCGCAGTCGGAGTTCATGACCGCGGAGGTCAAGAACACGAAGGAGAAGGACTTTCGCGAGAAGCTCGGCAAGCTCCAGCTCACCTACGCGCAGCTCCAGCAGGAGCTGGCCAAGGAGGAGGCGCAGCTGACCAAGGGCATCTTCCAGCGCATGGGGCGTATCCTGCAGGAGATCGGCGAGAAGGAGGGCTACTCGATGATCTTCGAGAAGACCGAGTCATCGCTGCTGTGGGCCCAGCGCCACCTCGACCTCACCAACGACCTCATCCGCAAGTACAACGCGGGCGAGGGCAAGCAACCGAAGAAGTAGTCACCTTGCGGCTCGACGCGCTCGCCCACGTCGCCGGTGCGCGGCTCTGCGGTCCGGGTGACCGCGCCGTCACGGGCGCCGCGGCGCTCGACGCGGCGACGCCCGACCAGCTGTCCCTGCTCATCGAACCCCGCTGGCGGCGGGCGGCGGCGCAGACCCGCGCCGGCGCCGTCGTCGTGCGCCCCGACCTGGCCGACCACCTGCCCGAGGGCGTCGCGCGGCT
>CALBMW010000568.1 GCA_937896275.1 uncultured Myxococcales bacterium | reverse complement strand
GGTCCCACAGCGCGTCGACGTCGAGGGGCTCGACCGTCGACTGCGGGGCATCGTCGTCGCCGTCGCGCGCGCCCACCGGCAGGTCGAAGGCTTCGACGGGCACCCCGCGCGCGACCGCCCAGCGGATCGCCGCGAGCTCGGGCGAGAACTCGGCGAAGGGGTAGAAGCCCAGCGCGTCGCCGTCGGGCGAGGCGCCGGCCAGCGCCACCGGTGGGGTGACGTCGGGGTGGCCGAGCCACGGAATCCAGCGCTGAAAGTCAGCCGGCAGCTCAATGAACACGCGCGTGGGCGCGAAGGCGTCGAGGGACGCGGGCAGGGCCGCGGCGCACGAGGGCGCGTGGTGTCGCACACCCCAAAGCAGCGGGCGGGCGCAGGCGACGAGTGCCTCGAGGTCAAGCATCAGCGGCCGCCGCGGCCCACGGGCGTGCGGGCCGCGCGGCGGTCGGGGGTCGGCGTCGCGAGCGCCCGGGCGACGTCGGCACGACCCTCAGCCAAGGAGCACGTGCCGCAGGTCGTGCAGCTGCTTCCACAGCCGCCCGGGTCCCTCGGCGCGGCGCTTCACGGCGGCGTCCCAGTAAGCCAGCAGGCGCGCCCGGTCCTGCGGGTCGTCCTTCTGCACCACCCCCAGCAGGTAGCCGGGCAGCAGCGACAGTGGATCGACGTCGTCGCGGAAGAAGGCCGCCCTCAGCCCCAACGCCGAGGCCACCCCGACCGCCTCGGCGGTGCTCATCACCGTGCCGGGGCGCTCGACGGCCCAGCCCTCGACCGTGCGGCCCGAGCGCAGGTCGCGGAAGGCCGTCACCAGCGCCTCCATCACCGCGTCGTCCAGCCCCAGCGGCTGACCGACCTCGGCCAGCGACGCCTCGGCCTGGCGCCGCACCAGGGCGAGCTCGCGCGCCGGATCCGCGATCGGCGGCACCGTCTCGAAGTTGAAGCGCCGCTTCAGCGCCGACGACATCTCCGAGACGCCGCGATCGCGCAGGTTGGCGGTGGCGATGACGTTGAACCCGGCGCGCGCGAACTCGAGGCCGCCGCTCGCCTCGCCGCGCAGCTCGGGCACGGCCAGCACCCGGTCGCTCAGGATCGACACCAGGGCGTCCTGCACCTCGGGGAGGCAGCGCGTGATCTCCTCGATGCGCGCCACGGCGCCGGTGCGCATCGCGTGGAGCACGGGCGAGGGGACCAGGGCGTCCTCGCAAGGCCCGCGGGCCACCAGCAGCGCGTAATTCCAGCCGTAGCGCAGCTGATCCTCGACGGTGCCGGCCGAGCCCTGCACGGTCAGGCCGCTCGACCCGGAGACCGCTGCCGCCAGCAGCTCGGACAGCATGGACTTGGCGGTGCCGGGCTCGCCCACCAGCATCAGGCCGCGGTCGCCGGCCAGCGTCACGACGCAGCGCTCGATCAGGGCGCGGTCGCCGACGAACTTCTCGCTCACCGTGAGCGACCGTCGCTCGCCGCCCGGTCCGGGGGGCAGCGCGAGCGGCGCGCCGCTGCCCATCACGAAGGCGACGACCGCGCGGGGCGTCAGGCGCCAGCCCGGCGGCCGGGGGCCCGTGTCCCAGGCCTCGAGGAAGGTCAACTCCGCGGCGTGGCGCTGCTCGGCGGGGGGCGACTGGACGGGTGATTCAGCTTTTGAATCAGTCACTTGCCAACTTTCTGATAGCGCGGCGCGTCGCCCGCGCCGACCCGGGCCCAGGCCTCGGCGAACAGCGCGTGCAGCGGCTTGAGCGGCGCCACGCGGTCGAACGGCATCCTCAGGGCGCCGCCGTCGCGGACGATGCCGAAGAGCGGCAGCTTCCAGCTCTCCATGGGCGGGTGCGGCGCCTTGAGAGCCTCCCATCCGCAGGGCAGGAAGTGCTCGCGCCCAGCGCGCGGGCGCTTCGCCCGGACCAGCAACCGTGCGGCGACGAGGGCGGCGGCGGCCTTGGCGTAGCGGGCTGGGGGCCACGCGTTCCAGGCCTGCACCGCGGCCTTCGTCGGGTTCGGCAGCGCGAGCGTCTGCAGGTACAGCGCGGCGGCGTCCTCGCTCAGCCCGTGCGCAGCGGCGACCTCGGCCACGAGCGCCGGCGCCGAGGACTTGGGGTCAGCCTCGAAGGCGCCCGCGGAGACCGGCGTGTCGACCACGCGCGCCACGAGCGCGTCCAACTCCGCCGACCGCAGGAACGCCAACGCGCGCAGCACCTCACCGTCGTCGCCGGCCAGGCGCAGCAGCGGGGCCAGATCGGAGGCCTGGCTCGGGCGAACGGCGACGTTGACGTCCCACCCGCCGCCCCACGCGACCATCGCGCCGGCGTCGCGCCCCCGGATCGGGTCGTCGTCGTCGTCGTCGCCGGCGGGCAGCTCGAAGGGCTCGCCGCCCAAGCCATGGAGCAGGCGCCGCGCGGCCGCCCCCTCGTCATCGTCGTCCTCGTCCTCGGGGTAGATCGTGAAGGCTTGAAGCAACAGGCTCGGGTGGGCCAGGCGGGCGCGCGCCGCTGCGACCGCGGCGGGGATGGCCGATCGGAAGGCGTCGCCCACCGGCCGCTCGGCGAAGAGCCACGGCACGAGCTGGGCCAGATCGCGGAGCACCTCGGGTGAGAAGCAGCCCTCGGGATCGGCCTCCAGATCGCCGAAACGGTCGATCTTCCAGCGGGCGTCGCGGCCCAGCAGCTTCGATCCCGCGCCCTGCATCACCGCCGCCAGCATGGCGCGACCGTCGCCCGTCAGATCCAGGGCGCGCTCGGCGCCGGCCACCAGATCGTCGGGCACCTCGACGCCGCGTCCCACCGCCTCCAGCCAGGCCGCCGCCAGGCGCTCCAGAGGATCCGCCTCGGGATCGCCCGTCCCCCAGCCGCCCCACGGATCGGCCGCCCGCGCCAGCCCGGCCAGCGCGGCGCGACGATCCGCGGCGTCCACCTGCCGCAGGGCGTCCCGCGCGAGGGCGGCGTCGTCGACCTTGAGGCCGAGCCGGGTGCGGAGCGCCTTGGGCAGGAAGTTCTTCTGCCACCCGCCCTCGATGTGCGCGAAGCCGGTGGTCACCAACGCGGCGCGGCCGTAGGGCAGGCCCGTGCGCTCGGCGAGGCGCTCCGCCAGATCGCGGCGCCAGGGCAGCGGGCCCCGTGCCCGGCAGGCCAGGACGAAGGCCCCCAGGAGCGGCACGAAGTCGTCGCCGGGCAGCGTCGAGTCCTCGGTGAGCTTCGCGCCGGGCAGCGGGGCGAAGGCGCCCGAGGTCGAGAACTCCAGCACCCGCGCCTCCTGATCCTCGGCGTAGTCGTCGAGGTTGACGACGTAGCGGTTCGGCCCGCGGACGACGCCCACCCAGCCCTCGGTGCGGTGCGCCGGCACGACGCCCGCGGCGAAGCGACCCTCGTACTGGCAGACGCGCAGGTGTTCACTGGCGACGGCGAAGGGCAGGCGGGACCACAGATCGAGGAAGCGCAACAGCACCTCGCGCGGCTCGTCCTCGGCGCACAGCAGGGCCTTGCCGGCGACGGCAGCCGACGCACCGCACAGATCCCACCAGTCCAGGCCGCAGTCGGGTAGCTCGACGACCTCGCCGTCCAAGATGCGCGCGACGCCCACCAGGTGGTCGCCCAGGACGTCGCCGCCCCAGGCGTGGTCGAGCAGGCCGAGGCCGCTCAGCGCGTTGGACAGCGCCTCCCCGTCGAGGCGCACGCTCGAGACGAGGCGGGCGCCCGGCCTGCGGGCCGCGACGAGGCCGGCGAGGCGATCGGCCAGATCCACGGCCTCGCCCGCGACGCGCAGGACGCCCGTGATCAGGGCAGGATCGGTGAGGGCCGGCAGGCGCTCGGCGAAGAGGGCGAGCAGATCGGTCGCCGTCGCACCCTCCGAGTCACGCAGGGCGCGCGCCGCGTCGATCAGCGCGGCCGCGGTCGCGTCGTCGACGGCGCGCAGGGCGATCGAGCCCGCCGCGTCGCGCGGCCGCATGAAGTGCCAGTACTCGACGGGCGGGACGCAGGGATCGGCGCCCGCGTAGGCCTCGTCCGTGGTGCTGCCGATGAAGGCGCCGTCTGGGGCGGCGAGGCGGGGCGCGTCGGACCAGCGGCCGCTTCGCTCGCCCACCACCGGGCGGGGCGCGTCGTCCCCCGGCAGGCGCAGCAGGCCGACGACGTCGGTGCTCTCGTCACCGTCACAGTCCTGGGCGTCGTCGCGCACGACCCCGACGAAGCGGCGGCCGTCGATGCTCTCGGACTCCACCGGCGTGGCCTCACGGGTCGGGGTGCGGCTGCGGAAGCCGATCAGGCCATCGCGGCTGCCGAGGGGGCTGTCGGGGGCGCCCGCGGGGAGCGGCATCAGGCTGCAGCGCGCCAGATCCAGCACGCGGTCGGGGGCCGCGAAGTCCTCGAGGAAGCGAGGCAGCGAGACGCGCCCGAGGGCGCCGGTCGCGGGATCCAGCTCGCGTAGCCGGTCGTCACCCTCGTCGTCCTCGCTCCCGGCCCACAGCGTCGAACCGTCCGAGAAGAGCGTCTTGTCGTGGAGGTCCGCGGTGTCCCCGACGTGGAGTGGCTTGTCTCCCAGGCTGACCCCGCCACCGGGCAGGTGGGCCGCGTAGCCGCACGGGCTGGGTGCGCCCCACGCGTGGCCGGCCTCGAACACCTCGCCCGGGCTGCCGGTCCAGAAGCCCTTGCGGTCGCGGTATCCCCGCCGATGCAGCACGCGCACCTGGCCGTCGACGTAGATCAGATCGGCCGGCTCCTCCTTGGGGCCGCAGCTCCAATCCTGAGCGCTGACGCGGCCGGCCGGGCCAACCACGATGAGGCGCGTGCGGCTGGCGACGACGAGGTAGGGCCAGGTGCCGCCGATCCAGCGATCCTGACCAGCCTCGGCCAGGGCCTCGTCGAGCGCCGGCCAGCCGAGCTCGCCGATGAAGCCGACCCGCAAGGTGCGCGCGAGGGAGGCCGCGGCCGAGCAGGCCTCGAAGGCCGGGTACAGGTCGGGGAACTCGTCGAACAACGCGGCCGAGGTCGTGTCGGCGACGCGATCGAGGGTGTGCGCGAGGCCGGGCAGGCCGGCGTCGCCGAGACCCGCGACGAGGCGCTCCAGCCAGGCGTGTCGCGCGGTCGCGAGGGCCGGCCGGCCACGGGCGGCGGACTCGAAGGTGTCCTCGCCGGCCACGCTGTCGAGGCCCCGCACCATCAGCTCGGCGAAGCGCGGATCGCCGGCGGCGAAGTCCAGATCGCGGCCCAGCCCCGGGGCCCCCGCGTGCTCGGCCCAGCGATCGAGGTCGACGCCGTCGTCTTCCTCGGGATCGGCGACCGGGATCCCCAGCGACAACGCGAGATCGACCAGATCGAGGTGCCACAGGCTGTCCCAGCGGCCGGTCAGGCGGATGGGCGCGCCGGCGGCCTTCAGGCGCGGCGCCAAGCGGGGCAGCAGGTCGATGGCGGCCTCGGGCAGGGGCGGCACGCGCCACCCGTCCTGCAGGTGATCCACCAGTCTTTCCAGCCACTTGGAGATGCCGCCCCGGGGCGTGACCGAGCCCGCCTCGAGGGCGTCGAGGGCCCCGATGTCGCCGAGGAGGGCGAGCCACCAGGCCCCGAAGGCGCCGCCGTTGGGGGGCGCGGGGAGCAGGTCGAGCAGCGCCGCGACGATCGTGGGATCGCGGTGGGCCAGCGCGATCGCGGCCTTGCGGTAGCCCTTCCAGAACGCGGCGGGCGCCTTGCGCAGGGCCGGCGAGTCGATGAGCTCGGCGAGCAGCGCCTGCTCACTCGCGTCTGCGTCGCCGCCAGCGGCGTCGGCGAGGCCGCGAAGCTCCTTGGCCATGCCGGCCCAGGGGGGCAGCCCGCCGAGGATGCGGCGGACGCACAGCGCCCGGAAGTGGGCGAAGGCCTGCTCGGGGGCGTAGGCGCCGCGCAGGTCCTTGGCGTAGGCGGACAACGACTTGATCGACAGCGCGCCGGCGAGGGCGAACTCGAGGAAGGCTTGCTGGCGCAGATCCTCGTCGACGGCGAGGCCGTACACGCGCTCGGCCTGACGGGCCTTCTCGAAATACTGCGCCGCGTAGGGGGCGCTGCCCGCCTCGAGAAAGCCGCGGCCGGCCTCCTCGTGGAAGGTGGGCAGGAAGTGGGGCACCGAGCGGCCGAGCTCGACGGCCAGGCCGTCCACGCGCTCCTTCGCTGTGCCGGGGCGCGAGGCCGCCAGGCGCAGGGCGCCCTGGAGCCGGGCGTAGACGTCGAGGGCGAAACGGGCGTGGGGTGGATCGTTGACCAGGGCCCACCCCGGGAAGCCGAGGACGCGGCGGCGTTGCTGGCCGACGGGGCCCAGGTCGGTGGCGTCGCCGAAGCCCAGGATGCTCATCTGGACATCGTCGGCGGACGCGAGCGGCGCGGCCGACAGGCGCACGACCGTGCGACCGCGCAGGGCCGGGTGGGTGTAGGCGCGGGCGTGGACCGGATCGACGGGCGGATCCGCGGGGGCCTCCGCCTGGGGGGCGAGGATGCCGCCGGCGGCCAGTTGCTCGGTGAGGGTGCTCATCGCCGCCTCCATCATGTGCCGGCGAAAGCAAGCCACGGCGCTGGCGTCGGCGCAAGGGGGCTCGGCGGGGCAAATCGGCTCACCCCTCGCGCCGCGCCTGCAGTATCCTCCGTCGGCGCGCCGGCCCGTCGCCGGCCCCGGCCATCGAGGTACCCATGCTCCGGACAGTCAGCCTCAGCCTCTCGCTGCTCGCCCTCCTCGCCACCGCCGCCCACGCCGCGGGCCTGGTCAAGGTGGAGGGCAGCGACCGCAAGGTGCCCGACGCCCTCAGCCTGGACGTCAACGGCACCCCCACCCCGCTCCGGCTCACCGGCACGGGCCTGCGCGAGAAGGCGTGGGTCAACGTGTACATCATCGCGAGCTACCTCGCCGACGGGGTCGTGGCCAGCTCGGCGGCGAGCCTCGCGGCGGCCGACGCCCCCAAGGTGCTGCTGCTGGTGCTCGAGCGCGACGTGGACGGCGACACGATGGGCGCGGCGCTGCGCGAGAGCATCGAGGCCAACGCCGGCCAGAAGTTCGCCGCCGACGTGAAGCAGCTCGAGGCCTTCTTCACCAAGCACCCCGTCAAGACGGGCATGTCGATCACCTTCACCGCCATCCCGGGCCAGGGGGTGGTCTGCGAGATCGGCAACGGCGCGAAGCTGAGCGTCGCCACGGCCGGCTTCCAGAAGGCGGTGTGGGACATCTGGCTGGGCTCGAAGCCGGCGCAGGACAGCATCAAGAAGACCCTCGTGAAGCGGCTCTAGGCGCCTGGGAGAACGGGTAGGCAGGCGCCTGCCCGTTCTCGGCGTCGGCGTCGGCGCGGTCGCCTCTCTCGTCGCAACCCAGCGCCGGCCCGGGCGCCACCATCGGGGCAGCCACCATCGGGGCAGCCATCATCGGGACAGCCGTCATCGGGACAGCCATCATCGGGACAGCCGTCATCGGGACAGCCATCATCGGGACAGCCGTCAT
>CALBMW010000567.1 GCA_937896275.1 uncultured Myxococcales bacterium | reverse complement strand
GGATGGCGCCGGCGGTCGAGCGGGCCTCGGGCGGCAGGGTCGGGACGTAGCCCGGGTGGCAGAAGGCGCAGGTCGGGCCGTCGGGGGCGAAGGGATCGTGGCACCCCAGGCAGGTCGCCTCGGGCGGCAGCAGACGGTCCGCCGCGCGCACCGAGGTCGTCGCGCCGGGGTGGCAGCGGGCGCACTCGATCCCGGCGTGCGCCGCGTGCCCAAAGCGCACCGGCTGGTCCCGCGCCGGGTACACCGCGCCCTGGGGCGCCAGGAGCGCCGCGATCAGCAGCAGGGGTCCCAGCATCACCACCAGTCCTCGAAACGAAGCTGCGCAAGCCCCCGGAATCGCCAAGGATTTCGCACGTCGTCGCTGACGGAGCCCTCGAGCACGCCCTCCACCCAGATGCCCTCGGCGGCCGGCCACTCGGCGGCCAGCAGGCCCCAGCCCGACACGGTGTCGCGCGCGTCGCGCTCGGGGTCGTCGAGCCAGATGGCCCCCAGCCGGGCGCGCAGCGCGAGGGGGGGGTTGCCCGGGGCGAGGGGCACCGGCAGGCGGGCGTAGAGATCGCCGTGGTGACGCGCGCCGCCGTAGCCGCCCCCCAGGCGGCCCTCGGCGCCGACGTGGCCAGGGTGAGGGCCACTGACGACGTCGCGTTCCACGCGCAGGGCGGCGTCCCAGGCCACGGGGTGACGCTCGGCGGGGGCGGCGGGCGGGTCGCGCGGATCGCCGGGCGTCGTGGCCGCGGGATCGCCGGTGTCGAAGACGCGCGCGCCGCCGTCGGTGGTCAGGCGCCAGGGGCCGAGCGCCGCGTGGGCCGTGGCGCGGGCGGCGTCGTAGGGCTCGACCCCGAAGGCGTTCCAGATGCTGTCGGCGCTGAAGGTGGGCCGCGCGCGCACCCACTCCAGCGCGACCCGCGCGGCGTCGCCCAGGCGGAGGGCGGCGCCGAGCCCGGCCTCGGCGACGCGCAGGAAGATCGCGTCGTAGCGCAGCCGGCCGCTGAGCGAAGTGCCGCCGCCGGGCTGGACGCTGGCCGCCACGCCGGCCTCCTCCCGCTGCAGGTCCGAGGCATCGAAGACGCGGCGCCAGGCGGCGCGGGCCGCCAGCCAGGAGACATCGCGGGTGGCCAGCGCCAGCCCGAACACATAGCCCGGATCGGTGGCCAGCGTGGCGCCGTCCTGGTCGTACAGGTCGGGGCCGAAGTCGGCCCAGCCGCGGCGGACGGCGAGCCCCGCGCTCGCCTCGATGGTGAGGAAGGGGGCCGCGCGCAGGTCGGCGGTGAGGCCATCGAGGGCGTCGAAGCCGAGGGCATCGATCAGCACGTGACGCCCAATCCGCGCGTCGAGCACGCCCGCGACGTCACGCACCAGCAAGTGGGCGGTGTAGAGGTCCAGCACCGCGCGGCGGCCGTCCGGCAGGGAGCGAAGGGTGGACACGGGGGGGCCGAGGTCGGTGCCGATCTCCAGGTCGCTGACGAAGGCCAGCCGCGGGCCTCCCGGGGCCGGCGCGCCGAGCACGTCGAGTTGAAGGCGCTGGCGCAGGTCGACCCGCTCGACCGGGCCCACGCGCGCGCCGAACCAGCGGTCCGTGGCCAGGCGGGTCTCGGTGCGCAGGTGGTAGGTGGCGGGCACCGGCCACGGCGCAACGGCTCGCGCGGGCGCCGCGGCGAGGACGTGCAGGACCACCAGGAGCAGCAGCGGGGCGCGCATGGCGCGCGATGCTAACAGAAGCGGTCGCCGCGCAGCGGACCGCGTTCGGCCGGTTGGTCGTCGAGGCCGTCCCCACGCTCGAGACCCGATGGCCGCGTGGCCAAAGGCGCGCGGGTGCGCAGAGATGTGCGTGCTATGAAAAGAATGCGTAGCGTGGGCTCTCGAAGGGCGCCGCGCGCCGCGCTGGCAGGGCTGGCGCGCTTATTGCGCATGCCAGGTGCCGCCGAGCGGGGATGGAGGGGGGACAGTCGATGTTTCGAACGCGCGAGCGCGCCAGGCGGGGCTTCACGCTGGTCGAGGTGCTGCTGGTCCTCCTGGTGATCGCGATCCTCTCGCTGGTGGCGTATCCCACGATCGAGGCCTTCACCCGGCGCGACTCGGAGGCCGGCGCGGCGACCGAGATCGCGCGTCAGCTCAACAAGGCGCGGGGCCAGGCCAAGCGACGCAACCGGGCG
>CALBMW010000566.1 GCA_937896275.1 uncultured Myxococcales bacterium | reverse complement strand
AGGTGGCGGATCTGGACGCGCTCGCGGGTTACCTGGAGCGTCTGGGTGCCCGCCCCCGTCTGGTCACCTACGCCCGCCGGCGCCCGGCTCACGAGGATCCGCCGCCCGTCACGCTGCGAGACGACGAGCTCTACCTGCTGGGCGACAACCGCGACGCGGCGCTGGCGGCGCGTGCCTTCGGGCGAGTGGCCGTGGACGCGGTGTTGGGGCGGCCGCAATTCGTGTGGGCGTCGATCGACGCCGAGGGCGGCGCGCGGGCGGGCCGCGTGGGGCTGCCGGTTCGGTGACAGAGGGGGGACGGGTGCTGGCACTGCCTGCGGCGACACGGCCTGCTGCGGCGACGACACTGCGTGCGGTGGCACTGCGTGCGTTGACACTGCGGTCAGCCCGGCATACACCGGCCCAAGGGGGCGCCGGGCGCGGCCCGCGGTGAGGCGGTGGTTATGACCGAGCGGACAGGCCGGGTGCTCGTCGTCGACGACAGCGAGGACGACCACCTGCAGATCCGGCGTCTATTGCGGGACGAGTTTCACGTGGCGCCCGTCTACACGGGCTCCGAGGCGCTCGAGCGCCTGCAGCACGAGACCTTCGACGCGCTGATCACCGATCAGAAGATGCCCCGCATGTCGGGCGCTTCTCTCATCGAGCACATCAAGGAGGACGAGCGGCTCGCCTCGCTGCGCTGCGTGCTGCTGTCGGGCAAGACCGACGACCAGCAGCTCGTCGAGATCCTGCGCAGCGGGCGCATCTATCACTACTTCGAGAAGAACAAGACGCTCCTCACGCCGGAGGGGCGCGGTGATCTGCTGCAGGCCGTGCGCAACGCGGTCCAGGCCAGCCGGCTCGAGCGCGAGGGCGGGCGACTGACCCAGCGGCTGCGGGCCCAGAACGAAGCGCTGACCGCTCAGTACCGGCTGCTGCGCACGCTCGTCAGCATCAAGGATCCGGCGGCCGCGCTGCGACTGGTGGTGCAGAGCCTCGCCCAGCGCCTGCAATGCCGCGCCGTGGTGGCGGTCGTCGACCTGCAGCCGAGCCACGGCGCGATGGGGCACTTCGCGCAGCGGACCGACGCCCGGCCGATGCGCGAGGTCGACGTGCGCGCGTGGAATGCCTGGACGGCGGAGGCCTACGGGACCTTGTCGGGGCGTCCCGTGCCGGGCGACCACGTGTTCGGCCACACGCCCGAGATCCTGCCCACCGAGGGCGCGGTCGCGCCGCACCCCAACGACATCGCGCCCACGATGCCCGTCTTCGTCAACCGGGACCTGCGCGGGCTCATCGTCGTGGTCCGCGATCCCAAGGCGCCCCTCGAGGAGGACGAGGCCGACCTCTTCAGTGTCTGGCGCGACCAACTCCAGGACGCCCTGACGCGCATCGTCACCCAGATGCTCGACGAGCACCGGCGCATCGAGCTGATGGTCGAGACCATGACCGAGGGGGTCGTCCTGACCGACGAGGAGGGCGCGGTCACCCTGATGAACCCGGCGGCTCGGCGGCTGCTGGGCATCCAGGAGTTCGACCGGCCCGACTTCAGCGTGGTGGTCTCGGCGATGGGCCTGTCGAGCCTCGACGTGCTGCGGCAACTCGGCGTGGGCGACACGAAGATCGCCTGGCGCGAGATTCGCCTGGACGATGCCTGGTTTCAGGTGCTGCTCTCGCACGTTCGGGACCACTCGGGCGCGTCGGTGGGCATCCTGACCGTGATCCGGGACGTCACGGAGCAGAAGCTGTCCGAGCAGCGCCGCGAGGAGTTCGTGCACATCATCGGGCACGAGCTCCGCAGCCCGCTGACCAGCATCGGCGGCGTGATGGACCTGCTCAGCAAGCAGGTGCTCGGCGAGCTCAACCCGCGCCAACGCGAGTACGTCGACATGGCGAAGGACTCGTGCGTCAAGATCAACCATATCCTGAATGATCTCTTAGACTTGGCGAAGTTCGAGAAGGGTCGGATGCCGCTCGCGCTCATGCCGGTGAACCTGGAGCAGGTGGTCGGGGAGACGGCGCGCCGCTTCGAGGCGCTGGCGCTCGAGAAGGGCGTCAACCTGAGCTTCGAGTGCCTGCTCGAGGGGCTCTACTGCCAGGCCGACCCCGACCGCCTGGGGCAGGTCATGAGCAACCTGCTCTCCAATGCTTTCAAGTTCACCCCGGCCGATGGCCACGTGCGCGTGTCGGTGTTCAGCACCTTCTCGGCGCCTGAGCTGTACCTGGTGTCGGTGAACAACGACGGCGAGGAGATCGCCGAGCGCGACCTGGACCGCATCTTCGACAAATACGAGCAGGCGGCCGTGACCGACCGGCGATCGGTGGGCGGCACCGGGCTGGGCCTGTCGATCTGCCGGAGCATCATCCGGGGGCACGGGGGCGAGATTTGGGTCGAGAGCGGGCGCGGGGAGGGGACCACCTTCGTCTTCAGCCTTCCCTCTGCGCCGGCGCACGCCGCGGAGCGCGAGTCCACGGGCGAGTCACCCTCCGGGCCGACCAACGCCGACGGCCAGCCGGTGCTGCTGGTGTGCCCCGACGAGCAGGAGGCGCTGGCGCTCAAGGCGTTGCTGCTCGCGATGGACTTCGCGGTGCGCGTGTGCCGGCCGGTCGTCGAGTTGGTGCGCGCCCAGGTCGTCGCGAGCGCGCCGGCGTTGGCCGTGTACCTGGACATCGAGGGTCACCCGCTCGACGAAGTGTTGGCCGAGCTGGCGAGCCACAACGATTTGCCGGTGGTGGCCATGCTGCCGACGGGGAGCCCGGCGCCGCGCGCGGTGGATCTGGTGATCGAGGTGCCGCCCGACGCGATCGTGCTGGCGAGCATGCTCAACGTGGTGCTCGCGCGGCAGCGGCAGCGGCGGCGCATGCGCGTGCTGGTGGTCGATCGCGACGCGGCTTGGTGGGGCACGGTGGCCGAGCACCTCGACGCAGCGGGGTACTTGCCCTACGGGGCGGCCACCGCCGAGCTGGCCCTCCGACGCATCGAGTCGCTGCTGCCGGATCTGGTGATCCTCGACCTGGGGCTGGAGGGAGCAGAGGCGGTGCTCGCCCGCGTGCGCGGCCAAGCCGGGGCCGCCATCCCGACGCTCTACACGCACATCGACGAGGCGGGCGCCTGGAGCGAATCGCCCGAGAGCTACGCCGTGGCGGCCGGCACCGATCCGCGGGCGCTGCTGGTTCAGGTTCGCACGCGCCTGGCCGAGGACAGGCGCCGGGGCGTCGACACGCTCATCGTCCTGCCCGGGGGGCGCGAGCTGCAGCGCGAAGTCCAGGCGCGGATGCGCGACCGCGAGCCCTACGCCTACTGCGCGATCGACATCGAGGGGCTGCGCGACGCCATCGATCAGTGCGGCTTCATGTGGGGCCATGGCGCGATGTCCCACGTGGCGGAGCTGGTGCACCGCATGTTGCGCGAGCACGCCGACGAGCGGGCCTTCCTCGGCCACCAGCGCGACGACGACTTTGTGTTCCTGGTCGGACCCGATCACTGCGAGAGGGTCTGCAGCGAGATCATTGGCGCCTTCGAGCGCCTCGGCCCCGTCATCACCAGCGGCCATGACGCCGGGGACGGCGTGCATCTGTCGCTCACGATCACCGCGATCGTGGACGGCGACGGGCGCTTCGATCGCTTCGCGGCGCTGCAGGCGGATCTGAGCCGCGCGCGGCAGCGCGACACGGGCGAGGTGGTGCTGATCGTGCGTCACTGACGTCGCCTGGACGGCGCTGCATTTTTCCGTTGCGCCGCGGACTGCGCCTCTGTACCTACATGTGGTAGGTATCCCACCTGGTCTGACATGAGGGGAGAGGTGATGAACGAGCGTCGCGACGCCCTGCGCCTTCCGGTGAAGCTATTCGTCGACCACATCCTGAGCGAGGAGCAGCACTGCCTCTGCGTCACCGAGGATCTCGGCTTCGAGGGTCTGCGCCTCTCGGGCACGCCGGGCCGAGGGTGGGGCAGCCCCCGCCACGTCTGGCTGCAGTTTCGCCTGCCGGACGGCGACGGCGATCTCATCCGGGCCCTGGGCCAGGTGTGTTACGAGGGCGCTGGCGACGGCGGCGAGCGCATCCGCGGCTTCCGCTTCAAGTACCTGAACCCCAGGTCGCGCCGCCGCTACGACGCCTTCCTGCAGTCGGCCCTCGAGGTTGGGGCGGGCGCCGCCTGAGCCCGCCCGCGTTGTCGACGCACCGACCTTCAGCTACCCTGCGCGCCAGATGACGGTTCGACTGCCCACCGCGATGCTCCCCGAGATGCCCGCGCCGCTGCGCCGGCTGCGCCCGGCCTGGGTCGGCGCCGCGGCGCGCCTCGCCCTGGGAGGCACGGCCCTGCATCAGCCGCCCGAGATCTGGGTGGAGGCCGACGCCGAAGCCTGCCACGCCGCGTGGCCCGCCCTGCGGCCATGTCTCGAGCTCCCTGGACGGCTGACCGCGGACGGCGTGCGCGTGCGCCCCGTCGGGGGGCCCCTGAGCCCCGCGCTCGAGGCGACCGGCGTCCCGCTCGACGCGCTCGGTGTCCGCGCCGACGGCGAGGTGGTCGATCCCTTGGGGGGCCGCGCGGATCTCGAGCGTGGCCTGCTGCGCGTGCCCCACCCAGCCACGCTCTCGGCCCGCCCGGAGCTGTTCGTGCAGCTGCCCGCGCTCGCCAGCGAGCTCGCGCTGCGACCGGACCCTGCGCTGCTGAGCGCGCTCGGCGCCGACCCCGCGGCCGTGCTCCGCGCCGATCGCGACGTGCTGCGCGAGGCCATGACCCGCCTGCTGGTGGGGCGCCGTCCTTCGGGCGCGCTGCAGGTGCTGGCGCGGACGGGGGTCTTGAGCGTCCTGCTGCCCGAGGTGGCCGCGCTGATCGACTTCCACAAGTCCAGCCGCCATCACCACAAGGACGTCTGGGCGCACACCTGCCAGGTCGTGATGCAGGCGGTGCCGCTGCCGCGCATCCGCTGGGCGGCGCTGCTGCACGACGTCGGCAAGACCCACACGCGCAGCTACGCGCCGGGCAACAAGGTGCACTTCCTGCGTCACGACGAGCTGGGCGCCTTCCTGGTCGAGGGCATCGCCGCCCGGCTGCGCTTCCCGGCCGCGCTGACCGAGAGCGTGCAGACCTTGGTGCTGCTGCACCTGCGGGCCAACCTGTTCGATGGCGCCTGGTCCGACGCGGCCATCCGGCGCTTCGACCTCGAGATGGGGCCGGTGCTCCAGGACTTGCTTCGCCTCTCTCGCGCCGACGTGACCAGCAAGCGTCCAGGGCGTCGCCGCGCCGCGATCTACAATCTGCACACGCTGCAGGCGCGCGTTCGGGCCGTGCGGGTCGCGGACCGGGCGCGACTGCCCGTGGTGCCGAAGGGCCTGGGCAACGCGATCATTCAGGACCTGGGCGTGCCGCCCGGGCCTCGGATCGGCGTGCTGCGCAGCGCCTGCATCGAGGCGGTGCGGGCCGGTCACCTGCCGGCTGAACCGGACGTGGCGGCCTGCCTGACTTTCCTCGAGGCGCACCTCGCCGCCGCCGGTCCGCGGCGCGAGGTCGGGTGAATCAAGCGGCGCGCCGGGCGTCGCGCGCGGCGACTCTCTCAGCCCTTCGGAGGTCCCCATGATTCGGCACATTCACTGCGTGGTGATGGCGGTTGCTCTGGCGGCACCCGCCGCGGCGCTGACCGTTGGCGCGTCCGCCGCGGCGGAGGGGGCTTCCCCCGTCAAGCCTGCCAAGGCAACGCCCAAGGTCAAACGCCAGCGGTGGCCGGTCAGGCGACCCAAGCTCAGCAGCGGGCTCCCGCCGAGGCAAGACATCAAGCTGGTCGAGGGCGAGCGCCTGGCCTTCAAGGTGCGCATGTTCGGCGCGGACGCAGGGGAGGTGGTGCTCGCCATCGGTCAGCGCACCGAGGTGGGCGGGCGCACCCTGCTGCCGCTGGCCGGGTTCGTCCGGGGCAGCGACTTCCTCAGCAAGTTCTACCCCGTCAACGACAAGCTGGTGGTGCTGGTTGACGAGAAGACCTTCCTGCCGGTCAAGGCGGACCTCTACGCCCGTGAGAACGGCAACGTCGTCGACTACCACACCACCTTCGACCAGCGGACGGGGCTCATCAGCCAGGTTCGTGACAAGCCGAAGTCCAAAGAGACGGTTGCCCGCAACTTCACCACCGCCGGGCCGGTCTACGAGACGCTCGACTCGGCCTACGGGGCGCGTCTGCTGGATCTGCAGCTGGGGGCGACGTTCCAGTTCATGGCCTGGACCAACACCCGCGAGCGCCTGATCACCGTGAAGGTGGCCGCCGTGGAGAAGATTTGGACCGAGGCCTTCGGGTTTCGGGAGGCCTATCGCCTCGAGATGAGCGGCCAGGTCACGGGGGGCTTCATCAAGCGGTCGGTGCTGTCCGAGGCCCCCAAGAAGGGCACCATGTGGATCAGCGCCGACGACGAGCGGATCCCGCTGAAGGTGGTGATGCCTACCAAGCTCGGCGACGCCGAGGGCCTCCTCATCAAGCGCTACATCGACCACAGCGCGCTGTGATCGCGCGCTGACCCGGTGTCTGCGGCACCGACCGGACGGGCGCGCCGACGGTCGAGCGCGGCGTGGCGGCGGCCGGCGAAGAGCTCCGGGGCACGGATCAGCGGCAGTCGAGCTCGCAGGGATCGAGGTCGTCGCAGCAGGCGCGCTCGAGCTGCCGTCCGGGTTCGCCGGCTGGCGCGGGGCGATCCTCCCGCAGGCAGGCCAGCTGAGCCACGCCGCCCTCGCCCGCCGCCCCCGGTCGGCCGAGCTCGAAGCCGCTCGCCGCGTCCATCTGCAGGTCGACCGCGCCCACCGTCAGCAGGCCCAGCACGTGGCCGCCATGGCCCCCGCAGCCGTCACCCCCGCAGCCTCCCGTGGCACCGCGGCCGCCGCC
>CALBMW010000565.1 GCA_937896275.1 uncultured Myxococcales bacterium | reverse complement strand
ACGAGGACCTCTACCGCTCGGCTTGGCTCGGCACGCTGGTGCGCGATCTGGCGGGTCCACTGCGCCTGATGGAGGCCCACGGCGGCGCGTTGCTGCGGGCCCCGACCGAGTGCGCTCCCCGCCTCGCGACGCACCTGGTGCGCGGGGCGCGGCTGCTGAGCAGCGTCGTCGACGACACCCTCACGCTGCTTCGGATCGACGAGGTGGGCGACCCCGGTTCGCCCGCGC
Source organism: uncultured Myxococcales bacterium (assembly GCA_937896275.1). Classification (GTDB taxonomy): domain Bacteria; phylum Myxococcota_A; class Bradymonadia; order UBA7976; family UBA1532; genus JACKDN01. Next base: position 6,629 of record CALBMW010000565.1, on the reverse strand, counting down.
TGATCGATCTGGTCGAGCTGCTCGCGACCCGCGCCGATCGGCTCCGCACCTTCGCGGCGCGGAGCCCGCGCGAAGTGACGATGATCGCGCTCGCGCGCCCGCTGATCGTCCACACGCGGGCCGGCGGGCTCGCCGCGGTGATCGACCATGTGCTTCGCGCCGCGCTGCGTGCCGGCGGGACGGATCCGGTGGCGGTGACGGCGCGCCTGCGCGACGACGCCGGGCCACGCCCCACCGCGGACGACCCCCTCGATCTGCCGGCGCCCACGCTGCGCCCCGTGCGCGGCCACCCCTTCGTCGAGGTGATGGTCGACAGCGGCGCCCTCGCGGATGCCTTCGGTCTTCGAGTCCTGAGGCGCAGCCTCGCGCGCCTGGGAGGCGGGGCCTGGCACGCCCCCCACCGCCCCGGCGCGACGCTGTTCACGGTGCCGACGGCCGTCGTCGCCACGCCTGGGCCTCGAATAGGCGGGTCAAGCGACGCGATCACGGGAAAGTTTCGCCGCGGGCCTGCCGTATGAGATGCTGTCGAGTTGACGTCCAGTCGAGACACACCGGAGAGTCGATGCTCCCTGAGCCCCCACTCAGCGCCCAGCACGGTCAAATCCTCCTCGACGTCGCGCTTCAGTTCGGCGCCACGCTCGATCTGGACCGTCTGCTGCCTCTGGTGCTCGAGCGGGTGACCGACCTGCTCAACGCCGACCGCGCCCTCATCGCGCTGACGGCCGGCCAGGGCAAGGTGCAGCGCGCCGTCCTGCACAACCTGGAGTGGGCCGGCCCGGGCCACCCGCTGCCGGTCAGCCAGTCGCTCATCCAGAAGGTGCTCGACCACGGACAGCCCGAGGTGGTCGCCGACGCCGCCATGGACGAGAAGTTCGGCCACAACCAAAGCGTCCGGCTCTTCGGCCTGCGCTTCATGATGGGGGTGCCGATCCCGGCCCACGGCCGAGTTATCGGCGTGCTCTACGTCGACAGCAAGGCATCGAAGGTCGCCGACCTCGTGGGCGAGACCGAGCTGCTGGTCGCCCTGGCGCGGCTCGTGGGCACCGCCGTCGAGAACGCCCGCCTCTTCGAGGAGCAGCGCTACCGCACGCGGCTGCTCGCCCAACTCGTGCACGACTTTCGCGGGCCCTTGTCGGCGGTCCTGGCCAACGGCGAGATGCTGATGGTCGAGCGCGACCCCGACGAGGTGCCCGAGATGGCCCGCGACGTGGCCGCCTGCGCACGACGTATGAGCCGCATGATCGAGCACACCCTCGAGCTCTCCCGGGCCGACGAGGGCGCCCGAACGGTCGAGCTGGCTCACATCGACATGGCGGACGAGCTGCCCCGGCACCTGAGCATGCTGGACACCGTGGTCCGCCAGCACGGGTTGCAGATCGAGCTGGATCTGCCCGCGGGGATGCCGCCGGCGCACAGCGTGCCCGACCGGGTCTGGATCATCGTCGACAACCTCATCTTCAACGCCCTCAAGCACGCCCGGCGCGGCTCGAACGTGGTGCTCTCGGCGACGTTGCGTCCCGACGACGGGCCGATCGAGGCCCACGGCCGCGGCGACGACGGGGTCAACCTGTTCAGCCGCACCGCGCCGCTCGTGCCGGTCGCCGACAGTCAGTTCCTCGAGTTCTCGGTGCACAACTGGGGCGAGCCCATCCCCGCGCACCTGCTGCCGCGCCTGTTCGACGCCTATGTGCGCGGCACGACCTTGCACGCGTTCGGCTCGACCGGCCTCGGCCTCTCCATCGCCGAGCAATGCGCGCGTCACCTGGGCGGTTGCGTCTGGGTTCGCTCGTCGGCCGAGGCCGGGACGCGCTTCAGCTTCACGCTGCCCACCCACGTCGAGATCGGCGAGCCCGAGCGCGCGCCCCTCGAACCCTTCGTCAAGCGGGACACCCAGCCGATGGACGTCGTCAACGCCGTTCACGCCGAGGACACCCGCCCCGATCTTCCTCGGGTCCGACCCGACGAGGCCTGAACATTGTCTAGGATCCGAGGCCCGGTGCAGGCTGGGCGACGTGGTTGACACCGCGGGTCCGGGCAAAAGAGGATGCGCGCTGATGCCGCGCTCTCTACTTACACTTGCGCTGGTGGGTGGACTCGCCATCGCGGGGCTCCCGCTCACCGCGCGGGCCCAGGCCCCGTCGCCCGAGGTTCGGGCCGAGGCCAAGCGGCTCTATGAGGCGGGCGTCGCGCTCTTCAAGCAGGCGAAGTACGCCGAGGCCGCCGGCAAGTTCCAGGCTGCCTTCAACCTCGATCCCTCGCCGGTCCTGCTCTACAATCTGGCGCGCGCGACCGAGAAGGCGGGCGAGCCCGAGGCGGCGATCGCGCACTACCGCGCCTACCTGGTGCGCTTCCCCCAGACCGAGGATCGACCACAGGTCGAGCGCATCATCGAGGCCCTCGAGTCCGCCGCCCGCGCGCAGCGCAAGGGCTTCCTCAGCATCGAGGATCTGCCGGCGTCGGGCGTCAGCGTCTTCCTCGACAGCGCGGTGGCGCCGGCGCCCGGCAAGGATGGTCGCTGGAGGCTGGCGCCCGGTCGCCACCAGGTGCAGGTGCGCACCGACGACGGCCACCAGTGGTCGACCGAGGTCGATCTCGTCGTCGACCAGGCGACCTCGGCGCGGTACGTGGGCCGACCCGACGCCTCGGCCCCGCCGGAGGATGCGGCCGAGCTCAGCTCGATGGCCCTGGGAGGCTGGATCGCGGTCGGCGTCGGCGCGGCGGCCCTCGGCGCGGGGGGGTACTTCTTTGCGCGGGCCACGGCCTCCGGGTCGGACGCCGAAGACGCGCGCGACACGCTGGCGCAGCTCAACCCGAACGATCCGCGGGTGGACGGCCTGGCCTCCGACTACGGCGCCTCGCGCGACGACCTGAGCACCTTCGGGGTCACCAGCTACGTCCTGTTCGGCGTCGGCGCCGCGGCCGCGGCCACGGGCGCGGTGCTGCTGGTCATCGGCGGGCAGGACGGCACCGAGGCGGCCCTGACGCCCACGCTGCGCGGCCTCGGGCTCGTGGGGCGCTTCTAGGCGCCTCCCCCCGAATCGCGCCGCACCGCGCCGCACCGCGCCCGCCCCTTCCTCAACGGTCCTCGCCCAGGGCGAGCCGCGCTTGAGGATCCGGGGCGGATCTGTAATTCTCCGCGCGCATGAGAACGCTGCTGTCGCTCACGGTCAACGGCCGCCATCACGAGATCGCGGCGCGGCACAATCACAGCCTGCTCGAGGTGCTGCGCTACGATCTGGGCCTCATCGGGTCCAAACAGGGCTGCGACAAGGGCGACTGCGGCGCCTGCACGGTCCTGGTCGACGGCGCCCCCATCCTCGCGTGCTGCACCCTGGCGACGTCCATGGCCCCCGAGGCGCGCATCACCACCATCGAGGGGCTCGCTGGCCCCGAGGGCCTCGATCCGGTCCAGGACGCCTTCGACCGGTGCGGCGCGCTGCAGTGCGGCTTCTGCCAGCCCGGCATGATGCTCAGCGCGCGCGCGCTGCTCGACGAGAACACCGCGCCCACCGACGCCGAGATCCGCTGCGCCCTGTCGGGCAACCTGTGCCGCTGCACCGGCTACACGCAGATCATCGAGGCCGTGCACCTGGCTGCCCAAATCCAGCGCGGCGAGGCGCCGCCGCACGACCCGCGACCCGCCGAAGGCTTCAGCGTCCTCGGCGCGCGGCATCGCAAGGCCGACGGGCACCTCAAGGCCACGGGCGCCGCCATCTACGCGGACGACGTGAGCCCCCCTGGGCTGCTGCACTGCAAGATCCTGCGGAGCCCTCACGCGCACGCCCTCATCCGCGGGATCGACGCGTCGGCGGCGAGGGCGCTGCCGGGTGTTCACGCGGTGCTCACCGGCGACGCCCTGCCCACCCGCTACGGGGTCATCCCCTGGACCGAGGACGAGCAGGCGCTGTGCACGGATCGCGTCCGCTTCGTGGGTGACGAGGTCGCCGCGGTGGCCGCCGACGACGAGGAGACCGCGCTGGCCGCGCTGGCCCTCATCGAGGTCGACTACGAGGTGCTGCCGGCGGTGATGGACGCCCACGCGGCGCTGGCCCCCGACGCCCCGAAGTTGTTCCCCGAGCACAAGCACGGCAACGTCACGAAGCGGGTCAAGCTGGCCTTCGGCGACGTGGACGCGGCCCTGGCCTGTGCCGACGTCGTGATCGACGGCGACTACTTCTTCGAGGGCACCGCGCACGCGCCGATCGAGCCGCACTGCGTGGTGGCCGACTACGATCCGCGCGGCCTGCTCACGGTGACGGCGAGCACCCAGATCCCGCACTACCTGCACCGCGCGCTGGCCAAGGTGCTCGACCTGCCCGCCGATCGCGTCCGGGTGATTCAACCCGCGCTGGGTGGCGCGTTTGGCGGCAAGTCGGATCCCTTCGGCCACGAGATCGCGGTGGCGAAGCTGGCGATGATGACGCGGCGTCCGGTCAAGTGCCTGCTGACCCGTGAGGAGACCTTCTTCACCCACCGCGGCCGGCACCCGATGCACATGGCGATGCGCCTGGGGGCCACCCGCGCCGGGCGCCTCACCGCGCTGGACAGCCGCATCCTGATCGACGGCGGGGCCTACACCAGCTTCGGCCTGGTGACCACCTACTACGCCGGTCAGTTGCTCACAGCGCCCACGGGCTACGACACCTATCGCTTCGATTCCACTCGTGTTTTTACGAACAAGCCTCCCTGCGGGCCGAAGCGCGGGCACGGCTCGGTGCAACCGCGCTTCGCCTTCGAGATCCAGGTCGACAAGGTGGCGCACGCGCTGGGCATCGACCCCATCGAGCTTCGCCGACGCAACGACGTGGGTCCGGACGCGAGGACGGTCAACGGCCAGCAGATCACCAGCAACGGCTTCCTCGAGTGCCTGCGCCGCGTCGAGGAGGCGAGCGGCTGGCGCGAGCGCCGGGGACAGCTGCCCTTCGGCCGCGGCCTGGGCGTCGCCGGCAGCATGTACATCTCGGGGACGGCCTACCCGGTCTACCCCAACGAGATGCCCCAGTCCGGCGTGCAGCTGCGGCTGGACCGCAGCGGCCGCGCGCACGTGATGTGCGGTGCCAGCGACATCGGCCAGGGCAGCGACACCATGCTCGCCATGATCGTCGCCGAGGAGCTCGGCCTCGAGCCCGACCGCGTGCGCGTGACCAGCAGCGACACGGATCTCTCGCCCGTCGATCTCGGCGCCTACAGCAGCCGCGTGACCTTCATGGCCGGCACCGCCTGTCGCCACGCCGCCCAGCTGCTGGCCTCGAAGGTGAGGGACGTGGTGGCCGGGCGGCTCGAGGTGCCCTCGGCGGACGTGGCCTGCGGGGGCGGGCGGTGGTTCTCGCGCCGCGATCCCGCGCACGCCGTCGGCACGGCCGAAGCCTTCGCGTGGGCCGAGGCGGCGCTGGGCACGCTGGGGGCGACCGGCGGCTACCGGACCGACGACACCCTGGGCGCCGAGTACCGGGGCGGCACCATCGGGGCCAGCCCGGCCTATAGCTTCACCGCCCACGTGGCCGAGGTCGAGGTCGAGCCCGACACCGGGTCCGTGCGGGTGCGGAAGATCTGGGCGGCGCACGACTGCGGCTTCGCGCTCAACCCGACGCTGGTCGAGGGGCAGATCGCGGGATCGGTCTACATGGGCTGGGCCGAGGCGGTGATGGAGGAGCACCGCTTCGCTTACGGGGGCCCCAACCCGGGGCTCCTGCGGGCGAGCAACCTGCTCGACTACCGCATCCCCACGGCGGCCGAGACGCCCGAGATCGAGTGCTTCATCGTGCAGAGCCAGGATCCCGAGGGGCCCTACGGCGCCAAGGAGGCGGGCGAGGGGCCGCTGCACCCGGTCTTGCCGGCCATCGCCAACGCCATCTTCGACGCGGTGGGCGTGCGCCTCGACCGCCTGCCCTTCCACGCGTCGGTGGTCCGCGCCGCGCTCGCGGCGAAGGGAGGCTGAGCGCGTGCTGCGCATCGCCGACACCTTCGTGGTCGAGAACCCGACGACGATCGAAGAGGCCCTGTCCCTGCTCGCGCGGCACGGCGCGGGTGCGCGGCTCGTGGCGGGCGGGACTGATCTGCTCCCCAACATCAAGCACGGGCTGCACGCGCCCGAGGTGTTGGTGAGCCTGAAGCGCGTGGCGGCGCTGCGCGCGCTGGACCTCGACGGCGAGGTGCTCACGCTGGGCGCGCTGTTGGGCATCCACGAGATCGCGCAGAGTGCCGAGATCGGCGCGGCGCTGCCCGCCCTGCGCCAGGCCTGCGGGCAGATCGCGGGGCCGCAGCTGCGGCGCATGGGCACGCTGGGCGGCAACGTCTGCCTCGACACGCGCTGCGTCTACATCAACCAGAGCGCCTTCTGGCGCGGCGCGCTCGGCTACTGCCTCAAGAAGGACGGCGACGACTGCCACGTGACGGTGGTGGGTAAGAAGTGCGTGGCGGCGGCGAGCAACGACACCGCGCCGGTGCTGATCGCGCTCGGCGCGTCGGCGCAGCTGATCGGACCCCGCGGCGAGCGCAGCGTGCAGCTCGACGACTTCTATCTGAACGACGGTACGCACAACAACGCGCTGGCGGCCGACGAGATCCTCACCGCGGTTCGGGTGCCGCGGTCGGCGACCACGCGCCGGCAGAGCTTCCAGAAGCTGCGC
>CALBMW010000564.1 GCA_937896275.1 uncultured Myxococcales bacterium | reverse complement strand
CGTGCGCGGAGGGCGCGGGCGGCGCGGGCGGCGCGCCGAAGGGGTTGTGGCGCGGTCCCTCGTCATCGTTCATTCGTCCTCACCCTCCTCCTCTTTGGCGCGCCCCGCATAGATTGCGCTGGCCATCCGCATGCCCTCCGAGAAGGCTACCGGCCCCACCTCGCGCAGCGCCAGGCCATGCTCGCGCGCGTCGACCCAGCCCAGGCCCTCGGTCACCGTCTCCTCGTCGGGCGCGTCGGCGCCCAACCAGAAGCGGGCTTCGACCTTGCGGCCTGCCTCCCAGACCGGGCACACCGCGTAGCCGCCGCTCACCCGATACCCGAGCGATCGCGCGCGCCCCAGCGCGTGCGCCAGCATCCCGAACCGGCCGCCCGCGAAGTCGCCCACCAGACGATCGTGGTCGGCGTGATCGGGCCCGCGCGCAAAGACCTCGCGGAACAGCTGCCGCGCCCCCTGGGCCAGGCCGAGCTCCGCCGCCAGCTCGCGAAAGTCGGCCAGCTCGGGCATCAGGATCGGGTGGGGCACCGCCAGGCGGTCGGCCTCGAGCCACGCGGTCTCGCCGTCCAGCGTCACGACGCCCACGGCGCCTGGCCGCGCGCCCCGCAAGAAACCGCCCGCGTCCGGGCGCGGCTCGCCCGCGGCGTCCACCGGAAACACCACCAGGTTCTCCAGCGGTCCCCGCCAGTCGGGATCGGCCCAGACCGCCTCGATCAGGCCCCGCGGCGCCGGCAGCGAACGCAGCATCCACCGCTCCACGGCCTCGGCGCACTCCCGGGCGTGCTGTCGCAGCCACCGCTCCAGGGCCTCGAGCCGGTGCACCGCGTCGGCGTCGCGCAGGGCCTTGGGCACCGCCGCGAGCCGGCGTCCCTGGGGGTTTCTGCAGACCACCTTGCCCCCATCGAAGGCCAAGCCGTAGCCATCCGGTCCGTCGATCCAAGCCAGATCGGTCATCGCGCGCTCCCCCGGCAGGTGATCCTCTGGGCAGGTGATCCTCTGTGTGCGCGATCGCGGGGCGCGGGTCAACGGCCCCGTGGCCTCCACGCCAAACCCCGCTGGGGCACCCTGGCCTCAGCGCGGCGGCCGCGCCTCGACGGGCCTGCGCGCGCGGCCTCCCGACCCGCATGGCACGAGGGTCGTCGCAGGCGGCACCCGAGCCGCGCGAAGTCGACAGCGCGAAGTCGACAGCGCGAAGTCGACAGCGCGAAGTCGACCGGGCGCGGTAGACTGCGCGAGCCGTCGTCCCGAGGAGTCGCCCATGACCGGTCTCAGCCTGCTTCTCGTCGCCCTGCTCAACCCAGGCAATTGCCCGCCCGAGGTGGGGCAGATTCGCTGGGATGGCCTCAGCCTCACGCTCTCGACCAAGAGCGGCAAGGTCACGATTCGCGGGTCGGTCTGGGACCGCGACCGCAACGGCAAGCCGTCGGCCAAGGACGTCATGCGCATCGACGACGCGGGCGCCTACGCGGTCGACGAGGTCTGGTTCGAGCTGCGTGGCAGCCTGGCCGACGAGCTCGCGCGCCGCTTCAAGCGGCAGCCCGGCCTCACCTCGAACTGCGTCTCCGACTTCAAGGTCGAGGGCGTCCCGCGCATCGGCAGCGCCGCCGCGCTGAGCAGGCACCTCGAGAAGCTCAGCGGCGCGGGCGGCCCCACCCGACCCGAGGACATCCTGCGGGCCGACATGAGCGGCTGGGCCGAAGAGATCTGCAAGCAGCCCAAGCACACCGCCGAGGACGCGCTGGCCAACCTCCTGGCGAGCAGGGCCAAGGGCGGCCGGAGCAAGGCGGGCCCGGGGCTCATCAAGCGCGTGGCCCACCAGGTCGCGAGCGACCACGCCGTGGAGTGCGCCCACTTCCGCGTGCGGCAGGGCATCACCTACGACTGAGCCTCGTGGGGAGGCTCCGGGGCGCCGGGCGCTAGCGGTGCGCGTCGGCCTCGGCGTCGATCCGGGCGATCTGCTCCCGCAGGTCGAGCATCTCCTGCTGCCAGTAGCGCAGCGTGCCGAAGTGCCCGAAGGTGCGCTTGAAGGTGGGGTCGTCCCAGCGTCGGGCGATCCACGCGGCGTAATGCACGAAGCGCAGCGCGCGCAGCGGCTCGACCAGGCGCAGCCAGTGGGGCGAGAAGTCGCGCATCTCGGTGTAAGCCTCGAGCAGCACGGCCCGCTGCCGTGCCCCTTCGGCGTCGTAGCTGGGCACGAGCATCCACACGTCCTGAACGGCGGGGCCAATCACCATGTCGTCGAAGTCGAGGAACACCGGCCCCTCGCGGGTCCACAGCAGGTTGCCCGGGTGACAGTCCCCGTGGATGCGGTGGGTGGGCACGTCGAGGAAGAGCGGCTCGATGCGCTCGACGAGCGCCTCGACGGTGCGCGCATAGCCGTCGCGCACCTCGATCGGCAGCACGTCGTTGTCGAGCAGGAAGGCCAGGTTCGCCATCCCGTAGACCTCGGGGGTCATCTCGGGCCGGTCGGGCGCCTCGCCGGCTTCTCCCACGTCGTGCAACCGCGCGAGCTCGGCGCCCACGATGCGCAGCTGATCGTCATCGAACTCCTGGGGGGCGCGCCCCGCCACCTTGGGGAAGACCGCGTACAGGATGCCCGCCGCGTCGCCCGTCAGCTCGCCCAGCGTCTCGCCGTCGTCGTCCAGCTCGAGGGGGGCGACGACCGGCACGTCCGCCTCCTCGAGATCGATGAGGAAGTCGTGCTCGTCGAGGATGGCGTCGCGCGACCAGCGGCCCGGCCGGTAGAACTTGCCGACCACCTCGCTCTCGTCGTCGAGTTCGAGCGCGTAGACGCGGTTCTCGTAGCTGTTGAGCACCACGAAGCGCCCGGTGGTGCGACGCCCGTCCACCTCGACCGCTTGTGAAACGTGCGCCGGATCGAGGGCGTTGAAGCGGCCGGCGAGCGGGTGGAGCCCGAAGGGCGAGGGGTGCGTCAAGGTGCGCGCCCCAGCAGGCGGGCGGCGGCCGCGAGATCGTTGCCCAACAGAATCTCCTCGCCCACGATGAGCACGGGGCGCTTGAGCAGGTTGTTGTGTGCCGCGATCAGGGCGACCGCGGCCGCCTTGTCGGGCGTGCTGTCCTTCAGGTTCTTCTCGCGGTAGATCGCGTTGCGGGGGTTGAGGAACGGCTTCACCGCCCGGTCCCCCATCAGCGCGTCGATCTCGACGGCGTCGAGCGGCTCGGCGTTGATCTCGCGACCCTCGTAGGCGACGCCCCAGGCGTCGAGCTGCGCCTTGTAGCGGCGACAGGTGTCGCAGGTCTTCTTCCAGATGAATCGCGGCGTGCTCATCGCCTTCTCCCGGACCCGTCGAAAGGCCCGACAGTGCGCGCCCGCCGCCGCACGGGTCAAGGATGGGCGCGGAGGCCGGCGTCGGCAGCCGTCACCCGACGAAGCGCTCGACGACGATGTCGATCACGTCCGGGCCCGCGCCCCGTTCGACCGCGCGCCGCGTGAGCCGCGGCGCCAGCACTGCATCCGTGATCCGGCCCGCCAGGAAGCGGAAGGCCGCGGGGTGCTCGGCCGCCTCCACCAGTCGCGCGGCCAGCGTGTCGGGGAGCGTCTCGCGCCCCAGCGCGTCGAGGTAGCGTCGGGCCGGCGCGATCTGGCGACGCCCGCTCGTCTCGTCTCGGAAGGCTGCCACCACCTCCTCCTCGATGAAGCGGCACAGGATGTCGATGTGCGGCTCGTCCTTGGGGCGCCTGACCGCCAGCGTGTTGGCCAGCAGGTCGTAGGGGTCGATGATGGGCACCTCGAGCCCGTGCGACGCCAGCGTCACCTCGCGTGCGCCGCGCAGCAAGGTCTCGGGCGACGGCAGGCAGGGCGCCTCCGTCAGCAGGTCGAAGCGCTTGCCGTCCCGCCATCGCAGAGGCGCCACCTGGAGGGCTCGCGGTCGGGGCAGGGCCAGCACCTCGGCGCCCTGGCGCCGGGCCCAGTTGACCATCCGGTCCAGGGTGGGGCGAGTGACGTACAGGTCCAGGTCGCTGGAGAGCGACACCACGTCCAGCAGCCGCGCATAGGCGCCCACGGCGCAGCCGCCGATGACGACGAACTCGAAGCCCTCGCGGTCCGCCGCGGCGAGCAGCTCAGCGAAGTCGCTCAGATCGTGTGACGCTTCAGGGGGAGTCGACATCGTTTCCTGAAGGCGAGGTAGCTCTGGTGGATCTGCGCCGGCGTCGCGTCCCGCGCGACCTTCGTCGGATCCCACGCGTCCCAGGGGTTGGGGAAGGGCAGAGGCTCACCGGCTGCAGCGGCGCGCGCGTTGGCCTCGCGTTCGGCGAGCGCCAAGCGGGTCTTCAGCTCGGTGGGATCCTCGACCACGAGGTCAAGATAGCGCCCCAGCGGGGCGCACGCCATCAGCCGTCCTCTCGCTCGCGCCACTTCGCCAGCTTCACCTGCAGCGCCTGCCGGCTGATGCCGAGCACCTCGGCGGCGCGGGTCCGGTTGCCGCCCTGACGGTCGAGCTCGCGGCGGATGACCTGCTCCTCGAGCTCGGCCATCACCGCGCGCAGATCGCCCTCCGGCAGCACCGCGGGCCCGGCGGCGCTGCTGGCGCTGCGCTCGACCACCTGGTCGCTGAGATCGCCCAAACCGATCAGGCTGCCCTCGTCGGCGAGGATCACCGCGCGCTCCACCTCGTGCTCGAGTTGGCGCACGTTGCCCGGCCAGGGGCAGGCGCGCAACGCGGCCAAGGCGTCGGGCGCGAAGCCCGCGATCCACTTGTCGTGACGGGCGCAGAAGGCCTCGCGGAAGCGCTCGGCCAACAAGTCGACGTCACCCTGACGCTCGCGCAGGGAAGGCAGCCGCACCGGGAAGATGGCGAGCCGGTAATACAGATCCTCACGAAATCCGCCGCTCTGCACCATCGCCGGCAGGTCGCGGTTCGTCGCCGCGATGATGCGCACGTCGACCTTGATCGGCGCCGACGCGCCCACCGGCTGCACCTCGCGCTCCTGCAGCACGCGCAGCAGGCGCAGCTGCACCGCCTCGCTCACCTCGCCGATCTCGTCGAGGAACACCGTGCCGCCGCCGGCCGCCTCGAAGAGCCCCTTGCGATCGCTGACCGCGCCGGTGAAGGCACCCTTGCGGTGGCCGAACAGCTCGCTGCTGAGCAGGTTCTCGGGCAGCGCGGCGCAGTTGATGGCGCAGAACGCGCCATCGCTGCGCTTGCTGAGCGCGTGCACGTAGCGGGCGGCGAGCTCCTTGCCTGTGCCCGTCTCACCGCTGATCAACACCGTCGCCGTCGTGCCTGCGACGCGTGAGAGCTGGTCGAGGGCGCGCGTCAGGGCGGCGCTGTCGCCCAGGATCGGGCGGGGCAGTCGCCGCGCCTTCTCGAGCGCCCGGTTCTCGCTGGTCAGCTCGTCGGCCCGCTGGGCCAACGCGCGGAATCGCCGCGCCACCGCCAGGCTGGCCGCGGCGTGGGTGCCGACGACGCTCAGCCAACCCAGATCGGCGGCGAGGAACGGGCGCTTCTTGCTGTCGACGTGCAGCACGCCGATGCACTCCTCGCCGGCCAGCAGGGGCACCAGCACCGTGCCGGCCAGCCCGGCCACGCTCGCGGGGCCGCCCGAGTCCGGCACATAAGCCACCACCTCGCGGGTCCCGACCGCGCGCTCGAGCAGCGTCGAGCTGGGCTGCACGTCCTCGGCCCCGCCGGCGCCCCGGGCCCGCGCGCTCTCGGTGATCCAGGTGCCACCCGGCGTCCGCTGCAGCACGCTCACCGCGCACGCGTGGGGGAATCGAGCGAGCACCGCGTCCGCGATGCGCCCCAGCACCTCGTCGGGCTCGACCCGCCCGCTGAGATCGCGCAGCAGGGCGAACAGCGCCCGCAGCGAGGTCACGTCGGCGCCCTCGTCGGCCAGGACCGCGTCGGGATCGGCCACCGAGCGCCGCGCCACCACCGTGCCGCCGGCCCATGACCCGGCGCCCGACGCCGGCGCCTCGACGATCCGCACCACCACGGGCGCCTGCAGATCGCCCAGCAGCAAGCGGTCGCCCGCGGCCACCGGCACCGGCTGGTGCGGCTTGCACACGGTGCGCCCTCCCGCGCGCTCCACCAGCGAGCCGTTGCGCGACCCCAGATCCTCGAAGGCGTAGCCGCCGCCGTGGCGCACCAGGCGCCCGTGGCGCGATGAGATGCGGGCGTCCGCCAGCACGAGGTCGTTGCCGGCGATCCGGCCCAAGGTGATGACGGCGCCGCCCAACCGGGCGGGCCCGGCGTCGGTGTCCTCGACGAGCAAGGTGAGCATCTCAGTCCCCGTAGCGAAGGCCGGCGGTGAGGGGCAAGAGATACGACGCCGCCGCCTGATCGTCCACCGGACGCACCAGAATGGCCGGTGAGACGCGCACGCCCAGCCCGAATCGACCCCACACCGGGTAGCTCAGATCGATGGGCGCGCTGAGCACCGCCCCCCAGTAGGTCTCGTCTTGCACGGCGCCGTCCGCCGCGGCCCGTGCCGCGCCGAGGCCCAGCCCGCCGGCCAGCCTCAGGGGCCCGATCGCGCCGCGCCAGCCGCCCGTCAGCGACCCGATCCACAGGGTCAGCCCCTCCACGGCCAGGCCCTGCCCCAAGTGATCGCTGTAGGCGAGCTCGGCCTCGACGAACCAGGCGCCCGCCAGCAACACCCCGGCCGAGCCGCGCACGCCCAGCCCGTCGGACCAGCGATCTCCGTCCTGACCGAAGAGCGGGAGGCCCAACACGCCGAGGCCGGCCAGGGGAGCGGGCGGCGGCGGCGGCGGAGGTCGCTCCTCCTCGATCAGGGCGCGCAGGCGCGGCGGCACGGCCCCCGGCTCGAAGGTCGGATCGGCCGCCAGCAGCGCGCGCACCGCCCGTCGGGCGCGCGCCTCGTCTCGGTGCGCC